>JBCCUO010000591.1:0-3505 GCA_039196805.1 Planctomycetota bacterium
ACTGCTGACTGCTGACTGCTGACTGCTGACTGCTGACTGCTGACTGCTGACTGCTGACCGCTAATAGTCCACTTGGACGCCGAAGTAGGGCGTGATCCCGGGAGACAACACAAACGTATCGCCAAACTCGCCGACGGACTGCGGTGGCAAACGCAGGTTTAGGTGCTCGAAGTACGTCTTGTCGAACAGGTTTTCGATTCCACCCGTGATGCTGACTCGGTCGGTCGGTCGCAGGTAGCCGCGGATATAAGCGGTCGTGAATCCTGGTGTTGCCGTCTCAAGTGCAATGGGTGCTAGCGTCGGATCAACAGCTCGAAGCGTTCCTCGGCGGTCTTGATTGTCGACGATCCGAAGACCCCATTCCGTTCCCCAGCGATTCGCCCGCGTGCTATCGGATACGCGCAGTCCCAGGCGGCTTTCCAGCGGGAAGATCCCCGGAAGCGGCTGGCCAATCTCGCGGTCGCGACCGTCCAAGTAATTCAAACTGGCAAAGGCTTGGCAGCTGGCGGTCAGGTCCGCCTCGGTGTACCACTCGAAACCGGTCAACGTCGCGTATTCGGTGTTCACCGCTTGCAAAAGCCGAGCACCCTCGGGCGATGTGATCGAGTTCGCCGCGTAGGTGATGTAGTCGACGATCCAGGAGTGGAATCCGCTGACTCGCGTGCGGACATTGTCGTAGTCCGCATCGAGGCGAGCATCCACTTGCCAGTTGCGTTCCTTGCGAAGACTTGGTGATCCGATCACGCGGCTGAAACCACTCTGGATGATCGCCAGGAACAGGCCGTCGCTGTATCGCTGTGTCAGGCTGGGAACACGCTCTGCGTACCCCATTCCGAAGCGAGCCGAATAGTGACGCGACAGTTCCAGATCGTTCGTGATGAAGAAGGAACTGACGACGTCGGAGACGTCGAGGTCTTCGTCGATGTTGCCGCCGATGTCGCGAAAGTTCGACGCGGCGCGAACATCATTCGCGTCCGCTTGGGTCGCCGCCCAGCCGACGCGCGCACCGACTGCGGTTTGCCAGTAGTCCTTCAGTGCGAACGACAGTTCGGTGTAAATCCCCGGCTCGATCAGCTCGGAAGTAGGCAAGCCCGTGCCGAAACCGGCCAGCGAGAAGTCCGACAGGTCGAAGTCCTCGGTGATTGTCTGACGCAGATAGCGGATGTCCGCTCCGTAGCCAAACGTGGTGTCGGAGTCGATGTCGCGCGTCACACCGGCTCGCATCCCCGCGCTCAGCAGGTCACCGTCGACTGTCCCAGCGAACTCCTGTCCAATGTCCGGATCCGTGCCCCGCAACGCCGCATCAACTCGCTGCAGCACTTCGAAATCGCTTCGGCGTTTTCCGTCGCTCTCCGTATCGCCATTGAAGTCGGTGTAGTTGACCCAGCTGTCGATGCGATACGAGTAGCCCGTGCAATCGTCGCGGTGAATCAGACTGTGAGTCAGCCCATCACTGACGAGGTCGTCGACATCAAAGAACTGTCCGGCGTATTCGGTGTCGTCTTGGGTCAAGTGGGTGTAGCGGAGTTCGCTACGAGTGTTTTCATCCAGGTCGAAGCCGATTCCGGAGAAGAGGTTGAAGGCATCGTAGCTGCTGGGAATGCCCAGACCGTTGCCCGCCTCGTAGTCACTCCCCTTCCTGTAGCCGACGTTGGCAAAGTAACCGGCATTGCTGCCACCACCGTATACGGTCGCCGTGTTGTAGGTCTGACCCCCATTGGTACGGACGTTGGTTCCCAGCCGAAGATGATTCTCGGGGCAGCAGTCGTATCGTGGTGTGGGGATCGTGTCGATGTTCAGGAACGAGAACCCGCTGCCGTGCCGCACGCTGTACGGACCACTGATCACCTGCACGTTGCCAATCAAGAAAGGATCGATCTTACTGAGGATCGAGTCTAAGTCGCCGCGAACTGGAAGCTGATAAGACCCATCCCAACTCGACGCAATCTGTCCGGTGTAGAAGCCTCGAATCCGTGGGTCGAAGGCGACCGGGCTGCGGCGTCTGGCTTTGACCGTTTGAGTCGTGGGCGAATTGACCAGCGTTTCCGAAGCGTCGGGTGTCGTGGCCAAGTTGAAGGCGCTGGCGGGCACAACGTCGACCGGAGCGGCAGTGGTCAGCGAGACTTCACTGGTTCCTTGCACCTCTTCCAAGGCCTCGACAAAGCTGGCCGAGTTCGTGTCGGCCGTCTCGATCGAGGGCAGCTCGGCTTCGCCCAGAGTGTCCCAGTCGGCGATCCCGGAGGTGTCAACCAGTTGAAAGGCGTCGGAGCCCTGCAGCGGCTGACTGGGGCCGGCATCGATTGGCTGAATGCCCTGTTCGGAAAGCGTCTCGCCCGACTCCTCCGGCAACAGTTCCTCCAGCTGAACCGGTCGGACTTCGCCAACTCCGTCGCCGTAAACCGCTTCCCCGTACTCCAGCATCCGAAACCGCGTCGACTCCTCACCGGTCGCTAGCGGCCCGACCGCCGATGCACCAATCGCGAATGTACCCAGCAGGGCGGCCAGGAAGGCACGTTTGCGTTGCTTGGAAAGCATGGTTAGCCGACCTCCGTCGGGCGAAACTCATCCGGCACTCATTGCGGACTTTCGGGGCGATCAGGGGACAACCAGGCGCATCGCTGGCGCGGTCATGTCAAATCCCTGACTCTATTGATCGTCACCCCCCCAATGTTCCTGGAGGCTAAGCCTCGCGATCCAGAAAAGGTCGCCGAATCCCCCTGGTTTAACACGCTCAGCCAGCTTGCGGCAAAACGGTACACTGTGGCCAGCAAACCGCTGCGCCCCCACATTCACCTTGGCCGAGCGGAGTGCTTGCGACCGCCCCACACCTTAGATCCACCGTTATGACGCAACCGAACGATTCGCAGGGAAGTGATCCACCCGTCAATCCGTACGAAGTCGGGATCGATCAGTCGGTCGACCCCTCTGTGGTCGCTGACGCTGACGTATCGGAGTTGATTCATGACCGGAAACAGCCAGCCGGACTGTGGGTGCTGTTCATCACCGAGATGTGGGAACGATTCAGCTACTACGGCATGCGTGCCCTGCTGGTGCTGTATCTCATCGCGTCGACCAACGAGATGGTGGTCAATCAGGACGAGACGATCACAACGAATACCAATCCCGGATTCGGTTGGACCGAAGAGAGCGCGGCGCTTCTCTATGCGATCTACACGTGGGCGGTCTACCTAACGCCGTTGGTTGGCGGCTGGCTGGCCGATAGGTTTCTGGGCACGCACCGTTCGATGGTGTTGGGCGGATGGATCATCGCCGCCGGCCACGTGGTGCTTGCCGCCACGGAGTTTTTTGGCACCCCGATCGGTGAAGCAGTGACCCTGCAGAGTGGTCCCGGCGCTCTGATCTCTTTCATCACGGGACTGGCTTTGATCGTGGTCGGCACGGGGTTCTTCAAGCCTTGCGTCAGTGTCATGGTCGGCCAGTTGTACAACCAGGACGATCCACGTCGAGATTCGGGTTTCACGATCTTCTACATGGGGATCAACCT
>JBCCUO010000592.1:0-3504 GCA_039196805.1 Planctomycetota bacterium
TGTGAGGATTCAAAGGCAACTCGAAGCGCCCAACCGACCCACCCGAAAGTGCGGTTTTTGAGCATGCGTTGCTCCGAGCCTGACCACTGACGATGCAATCGATACGAACGCGTCAAGGAGGGGCATCGCTGGAACCGGCAAAAAAATTTCCGAATTCCGATTTTTTAACCCTGATTTTGACCGCATGTGGATTCAGCGCAGCTTGAGTTTGCCCCCGTTTCGCCGTGGCTTTCATCTGATCACTCCCCGAGTTGTCGACGCGATTCCCGAATTGTCGGAAGTGCATACCGGCATGCTGCAGGTCTTCATCCAGCACACCAGCGCTTCACTCACCATCAACGAGAACGCTGATCCGGATGTCCGCGTCGATTTCGAGACGGCGATGAACCACGCCGTGCCGGAAAACCTGGACTATGTTCACACCTTGGAAGGCCCCGATGACATGCCCGCCCACGTCAAAGCCTCGATGATGGGCTGCAGCGTCCAGATCCCGGTCGGCCTGGGACGACTGCTGCTGGGGACTTGGCAGGGCATTTACCTGTGCGAACATCGTGACCGCGCGGGCAGTCGCAAGGTGGTGATCACGCTGATGGGCGAAAGTGGCGAGTAGCTGCGGAGCTGGTCGCTGCGTTGGCTCGCCGCGATTCAGCTAGCTTGCCGTCTGCTGCCGGACCCAGTTTGCGTAGCCGCCGGTCACGTGCGTCGCTGGCAGCGCGATCAGCTGGGGTTGGTCGTACGGATGATGTTCCAGCAACCAAGCCTCCAGCGCATCCCACTTGTCGCTGACTGTCTTAATCGTCAGCCGATACTCCGCCGTCGTTTCCAGCTTGCCCTCCCAGCTGTAGCAGCTTTCGACCGGGCCATCGATTTGCACGCAGGCGGCGAACCCTCGCTGAACCAGCTGCAACGACAGCCGCTTGGCGTCTCCCTGGTCAGCCACAGTGGTCAGTACCACGACGACGTTATCCATCGGTCTTCTCCGTCAGCATCTCGGTGGGAAGGCACGTCATCCGTTCTTGTCTCTGGCGGATCGACGGAGTCAAACTGTACGCTCCAGGCGAACTCCTTCCTACGGTCCCCACGTTCAATCTTCTCATGGTCGCTCCGCACTCATTCCGCGCGTCTGCCCTGACCCTGGCGGCCATGGCGTGGACCGCTTCGCTGGCAGCGTGGACGTCACTATCAGCCGAAGAGTTGACGCTTCCCGGTGCACAGGCCTCGCTGATCGACAGCACTTGGGTGGCGACGCCGATCGCCGGTGTGATTCGCAGCGTGGGCGCCCGCGAAGGAACGACGATCAGCGAAGGCACCTGGTTGGTGACGTTGGATGACCAACTGCCACGGACCGAACTGGCCGCCGCCAATGCCGCCCTGCAAGCGGCCCAGTTGGAAAGCGAGAATGACGTCGATCGCCGCTATGCCGAGAAGACATTGGCGGTTCGCCAGCGCGAACTGGCGCAGAGCGAACAGGCCAACCAACGATTCCAGGGAACCGTCAGCGATTCTGAACTGGACAAGTTGCGACTCGTCGTCAGCCAAAGCCAGCTGGCCATCGAACAGGCAAAGTTTCAACAGAAGCTCGCCAGGTCACGTGTTTCGGAAAAGCAGGCCGCAATGCGAATCGCCGAAGCCAAGCTCCGACAACACACGCTCGTCGCCCCCGTCTCGGGAACGATCGCCAAAGTGGACGCCCGAGTCGGTGAATGGGTCGAACAGGGCAAGCCGCTGGTGCGGTTGATCTCCTCCGAACAGATGCGCGTGGAGTGTTTTGTGGACGCCGGCGTGTCCGCGGAACAACTGGTTGGTCGGGCCGTCGAGTTCGTCCCTGACCCACTGCCTCGCCCGACGACCTCCCCACGGCCCTCCGGTTCGCGATCGACCCAATCAGCGCCCCGCCCTTCGCGAGATCAAGCACCACCGAAACCGATCCAAGGTCACGTCACGTTTATCTCGCCCGAGTTGGAACCGGTCAGCAAACAGGCAAGGCTCTGGGCGACGATCGACAATCGGGCGGGCCGCGTTCGCGCAGGAATGAAAGGCACGCTGATCATCCAGAGCAGCGGTGACTGAGATGAACATGGCACCCGAGTCTCAAAGCCAGCCAGAGGCGACGCACCAATCCGTTGTCGTCGCTGCGCTCTATCGATTTGTGCGACTGGACGACTACCAGTCATTGCGGCTTCCCCTGCTTGAGTGCATGCAGATGCAGGAAGTTCGAGGAACGTTGTTGTTGGCATCCGAAGGCATCAATGGCACGATTGCGGGTGGTCGCGAAGGGATCGACGCGTTGCTGACCTACCTTCGCCAAGACCCGCGTCTGGCGGACGTCGATGTCAAAGAATCGGTCTGTCACGAAATGCCGTTCAAGCGAAGCCGAGTGCGATTGAAGCGAGAGATCGTGACGATGGGTGTCGAGGGCATCGATCCCAATCAGTCGGTGGGGACCTATGTCGAACCTGAGCAGTGGAATGACTTGATCAATGATCCCGATGTGACGCTGATCGACACGCGCAACGACTATGAAGTGGAGATCGGCACGTTCCGGGGCGCGGTGAACCCGAACACGCATACCTTCCGCGAGTTCCCCGAGTTCGTGGATTCCCAGCTGGATCCTAGCCAGCACAAAAAAGTCGCTATGTTTTGCACCGGAGGCATCCGCTGCGAGAAGTCGACCGCTTACTTGAAGTCAAAGGGGTTCGACCAGGTCTATCACCTCAAGGGCGGGATCCTGAAGTACCTGGAAACCGTATCACCGGAACGGTCTCATTGGGACGGCGAATGCTTTGTGTTCGACGAACGGGTTTCGGTCGGGCACGGCGTCAGCGTCGGTTCACACAAACTTTGCTACGCCTGCGGCTGGCCGGTCAGCGAGACCGACCAACAACACCCCGACTATCGCCTGGGAGTGCATTGCCCCCGCTGCGTGGACCAGTTAACCGAAGACCAAATCCGGCGCTTCGCGGAACGTCAGCGGCAGATCGATCAGAAGCACTGACCTGGCGGCAGAGGCACGAATTCCACGGATCGACACGAAAGAGCCATGATTGTCCTCGTTGGCTCCTGTCGCCCGCTGCCCGAAGGAAACTCTGGCGTTTCGTGAGTTTTTGAGAACCAGGAGCATCCGCCAAGCGACTCCCAGATTATTCACAGGGAGTTGTCGTGCTTGAAAATCGATCTGACGACGGTCGCCTCAGCGAAGCCAGCCGAGACGAACTGCTGGTTGTGCGGGCTCAGTTGGGCGATCAGTCGGCGTGGCGCGAGTTGATCGATCGTTGGCACCCACGACTCCACCGATTCGTCGCCCGAATGGTCGACGATGTGGCCGCTTCAGAAGACATTTCGCAGACGGTTTGGCTGAAGGTCGTTCGTTCGCTGACGAGTCTTCGTGACACGTCCAACGCGGGTCCGTGGCTGTATAGCATCGCACGCAAATCGGTGACCGATCACCTTCGGCGGCAATATCGACGGGTTCCAGTGGAGCCGGTGTTGGAAGTTGCTGACGAA
>JBCCUO010000593.1:0-3498 GCA_039196805.1 Planctomycetota bacterium
GACGGTCTGGAAACCTGGCTGATTCAGAACGGCTATCAAATTCCTGTCGGGGCAAGTGAGTTGCTGCAGCCCTATGTGCCGATGGGGACTCGCATCGATCCGTTTCAAGGCAGGGCGTTTGTCAGTTTGGTGGCATTCCTGTTTCGTGATACGCGCGTGCTGGGCGTGCCGATTCCGTTTCATCGCACGTTCGAAGAGGTGAACCTGCGGTTCTATGTCGTGCCGGATATGGACCCGACCCGGCGTGCGGTGACGTTCATCAAGGAGATTGGTCCCCGCGCCGTGATTCCGCTGGTCGCCAACACGTTCTTTGGCGAGAACTACGTGGCGTGCCCGATGGCGCACTCCAACCAACGGCTTGATCATTCGTACTCTTGGGATGATGGCGGGATGCATCGTGTGTCCGCACAATTGGAGGGCCCATTGACGCTTCCCAGCGAGGGCTCGGTCGAGGAATTCATTACCGAGCACTACTGGGGATACTCGCAGGGGCCACGGCATACACTGGAGTATCAGGTGGAGCATCCGCAGTGGAAATGCTGCAACGTGGAAGAGTACGAGATCGCGGTCGATTTCGAAGCCACGTATGGCGAACCGTTTGCGGCGTTGAACGACGCGACGCCCCACAGCGTGCAATACGCTGCTGGGTCGGAAGTGACGGTCTCGTTTCCGAAACGGCTGCCGATGTCGTAGAGAGCTACGATCAACGAGTGGACTGCTTACAAAAGTAGCCAGACTTCTCCGAAGTCTCGGCTTGAACAGCGGCAGGCCAACGGCCGGCTGATAGGAATCGCAGTGCGGCTCGGGATCACGGAGGAGACCACTCGCTGACGCGTCGGGTTGGGATGGCTAGCCTTCCTGTTGCGTCGGGTATTCGGTGGTTTCGACCTTGTACATGCAGACGGCTAGGAGTGCGACCGTGACCAAGGTGAGGGCGATCAAGTGAGTCGTAGCAGGCTCGGAGCCGAAGACGTTCTCGGCTTGGCTGCGGACGTTCTCCCACCCCATCCAATCGGCAAGCAGCCCTCGCAGGCGGTAGTTGATCGTCAGTTTGTTAACCAAGGCGGGCACGAACGACACGCCATACTCGACCAGCATTGTGTAGAAGACCGCGGCGACCATGGTGCGGCGAAAGAAGATGACGCCGATCAGCACATAAAGCGCAGCGTGAGCGAAACAAGACAACACTGCCAGACCGCTCATTACCGCCCACATGCGTAGCGTCACGTCGGCGCCCACCATCGGAACACAGACGGCGATCGAGACCAAGGCGGCGGAAAGTGTCCAGACCACGGCGGTCAAATACTTTCCCAAAAGCACCGCCGTGCGTCCCCAACGTCGTAGCGCCAGGTACACCCACGTCTGTCCTTCGATTTCGGTGCTGATCGCCGGCGTGGCCCACAGCAAGAGTCCCAGCAAGCATGTGACTTCAGGCACTAAGAAGTAAAGCGTGAAACCAAACGGTTCGACCAGTCGCTGCGGATCGAACTCGTCGCGGAGATCGAACTGCGCGATGGTTCGCATGGTGACCACAATCGCGATCGGAAACGCGACCAACATCAGCCACATGGCCATGCGACCTGGCGTCATGGAACGGCGAAGCTCAAATCGCATCACATCAAATGGAAGCGTCAAGGCATTCATGCGACTTCACCTCGGTGACGACGCAGCAGCGATTCAAAGACTGCTTCTAGGTTGCCGTCCGGAGTCCGCATCTGGTCAATCGATAGTCCCCGGTCGCAGATCCATTGCGGGACCTGACGATAAAACTCGCCCGGCTCTCGAAGTGAAACACGGAGCTCACGACGACTGTGGCTCAACTGCAAGGAGTCAACCCAGCTGGCGTCGACCAAATCGTGGATCAGCTTGGCGGCGTCGTCTCCAATGACCCGCACCTCTTGCGGCGTGTCGTTGAGCATCGACTCGATTTCTTCGGCAGTGCCCGACGCCAGCAGTCTGCCGCCATGGATCAGCAGGAACGAAGCGGTCACCGCTTCAATCTCCTGCAACACATGACTTGCAAAGAGCAGACCGCGGCCCGATTGTGTCCAGTCTTTCAGCATTTCGGTCATGTCATTTCGACCGACGGGATCCAGGCCGTTGTAGGGTTCGTCCAGGATCAGAAACTCGGGTTGATGCGCAATCGCTTGTGCGATCTTGGTTCGTTGTCGCATGCCCAGTGAGTAGGTTCCCATGGGTCGGTGCATGGCAGCGGTCATACCGACCGTTTCGAGCGCTTCCAAGGCCAGCGGCCGGCATCGATGTCGATCGATGCCGTGCAAGCGGACCTGATAGCGGACCCATTCCAAGGCAGACACGTTGGGATAAAGCACGTCAGACGCCGGGCAGAGGCCGACTTGACGCAGCAATCGTCGGTTTCGCGACGGCGTCAGCCCAAGCACCCTCAAGCTGCCTTGCGTCGGACGCAGGTGCCCGATCAGCAGATTGATCAGCGTCGTCTTGCCGGAGCCATTGGGACCGATCAATCCGTAGGCACCGGTCTCCAAGCGTAGCGACAAGTCGTTGACACCGACGACGTTGCCATACAGTTTGGTCAAACGATTCAGTTCGATCATCACTAGACGCTGAGCCTTGCCACGATGCGGGAGCGAACGACCCAGAAACCGATGGCGGTGATCGCGGTCAGGACCAGCATGGCGGGGACGATGCTGGCCGGAGAATCGTCCAGCCCAAATACCCACGATTGGACTTTCCCCAGCGTGTGATAGGGCGAAAGCAGACGCCAACGATCCAGGTCGACCCCCAGTTCTTCCCAATCTCGTGGTCCTCGCCTTCCCGGTCCACCACTCATCATCACGCTGGCGGATGTCAGAACTTGATAGGCCACAAAACCCATGGCCCAGGTGGCGAACCAAGCGAAGGTCGCATAGCGACTTTCCGACGTCAGCGAAGAGTAAGCCACCGCCAGCGCCGTCGTTGGGATCATCAGAACCGCAGACGCCGCCACGATGCGGGGCGGAATGTCCCACGTTTCCAACACGACGGACAGATTTGGCGATAGGAGCACGCCGACCAGATAAAGCAACATGGCGGGCAACGTTGCAATCATGCCCAACAGAAACCAGATGACCGCGGACTTGCCCAGGATGTACTGCGAAGGCGACAGGGGCCGCGAAAAGTACATCAGGTACGCCTTGGTCCGCAGGTCGTAGGAGATCAAACGAGGTGCGATCAGGCCAATCAACAGCACCATCGCGAAGAGTTGCGGATAGCGGAAATACGTCAAGATCAACGTTGACCAAACCTCATGCCGGGCACCCTGCGGATCGTCAACGATCTGCTGTGCCAACTCGGGGCGTTGCATAGGACCGCGGATCATATTTACAGCCATGCGTTGCATCTGAGGTTCGGTCGACGAGTACTCAAACGCGAACAGTCCCAGCGCCGGCACCAAGATGGGGAGCCATGCCAGCATCAGCATGGTGCGCAGCCATCGCTTCCGCCAGATCAACGCGATGCCGCTTCTGGCAACGATCC
>JBCCUO010000594.1:0-3479 GCA_039196805.1 Planctomycetota bacterium
CCTTCAATTGCGTCGGCAAAAGCAGATCGTGGTTGATGATCTGAAGAAACTTCGTGTCGCCTGGAAACGAACGCGAGCCTTCGTGTTGACGGCGGACCACAATCCCGGCGTCAAAATTCTGGACCGGCTGGATCTTCGACGTCAGTTGGCTCCGCCCCCAACGCAACTCTCCCTTTTCGAAACCGCGCTGCCGGCTCGAAGCGGTGAGCTGTAAGCCCGGTATGGGAGTCACAGCGGATGCAATTCGCAGTTGCTAAGCGTTTTGATGATTGGCGTCATAAGGCGCGGATGCTGCTGCGGTGCGAAGTGCCACCAGAAGAGGTTCACTGGACGGTTGAAGGTGCCCAAGCATCGCTGTTCGCGGGTGAGAGCGACTGGGACCGATGGCCCGAACGATCAGCGGTCGGTCAGACGCTGCCCGGGCGTGAACCCGCTGACCCCGTCGAAGAGCAGACCGTTCCGAAGTCGTTCTTAGCTTTAGCAAATCGAGTGGGGTGTCACAGGGCTCCTGACCGCTGGACGCTGCTGTATCGCGTGCTTTGGCGTTTGACCCACGGTGAACGGCAGTTGCTGACGGTTTCGACCGATGACGACGTCCTGCGGTTGAGTCGAATGGAAAAGTCGGTTCGCCGTGACGCTCATAAGATGAAGGCGTTCGTCCGCTTTCGTCGCGTCGTTCGCGATGAGCAAGAACACTTCATCGCGTGGCATCGGCCCGATCATCATGTTCTTCGACTGATCGCACCATTCTTCTCTCGTCGGTTCAATGGAATGAGTTGGTCGATCATGACGCCAGACGAGTCCGTGACCTGGAACCAGAGCAAACTTCAATTCGGCCCCGGTGTTCCCGTCACTGAGGCACCCGACTCTGATCATCTCGAAGACGTTTGGCGCACCTACTACGCCTCGATCTTCAACCCGGCGCGAGTCAAGGTGAAGATGATGAAGCAGGAAATGGCCGTCCGCTACTGGAAACAACTCCCTGAGGCGGAGATCATTGACGACCTCATTCGCGACGCGCCGTCCCGTGCTCGTGAGATGATCGATCACCGTGAAGGATTTGCCGAAACGGCGACGCACTACTTGCCTGCCGACCACAGTTTCAGTTCGTTAGCTCAAGCAGCAAGCAACTGCCAGGCGTGTGATCTCTGCGGCTCGGCAACTCAGGTGGTCTTCGGCGAAGGTTCCGAGAACGCTCGTGTCATGTTGGTTGGCGAGCAGCCTGGCGACGAAGAAGACAGCGAGGGTCGACCGTTCGTTGGCCCGGCCGGAAGGTTACTGGACAAAGCGTTGGTCGAAGCGGGGCTGGATCGCCAGGACCTTTACGTGACCAATACCGTAAAGCACTTCAAATTCCAACTCCGCGGGAAACGACGGATCCACCAGAAGCCGAACTCGAGGGAAGTTTACGCGTGCCGACCTTGGTTAGAAGCCGAGATGTCGCTGGTCGATCCACAGGTGATCGTCTGTTTGGGAGCGACGGCGGCACAAGCGCTGCTGGGACGAGACTTCCGGATCACGACGCAGCGCGGTCGCTTCAAGGTCACTGATTGGTGCGATCAGACGATGGCAACCTGGCATCCATCAGCGATTCTTCGCGCAGGCAAGGAAGACAAGCAACAAATGCTCTACCGGGAACTCGTCAGCGATCTCCACAGCGTGATCGCTAGGGCAACGTAAGCTCACCGGACCAGGGTTGGTGCTCGCGGTACCAGTCAACACTGGCTTGCAGCCCTTGCTCCAGTGTCACGGTCGGTTTCCAGCCCAGCAAGCTACCCGCCTTGCTGATGTCAGCAGAAGTCACTTTCATGTCGGCTTGATGAAACGCCTTGTGGTTGACCTTGGCCTTCTTGCCCAACATCGACTCCAACATTCCGATCATGGCATTGATCGTCACCGGTTTTTCGCCACCGCCGAGGTTGATGATCTCGTAGCCCACCGGTTTCAGTGCCGCGACGGTGCCAATGGCGATGTCATCGACATAGGTGAAGTCACGTGCCTGCTCTCCGTCGCCGAACAGTTCGATTGGCGTCCCGGTATCGATCCAACGTATGAAGCGAAACACAGACATGTCGGGTCGGCCCGCTGGTCCATACACGGTGAAGTACCGGCAGATCGAGACGTCGATGCCGTAAAGATGATGGTAGGTGTAGGCCATCACTTCGGCCGCTTTCTTAGAAGCCGCGTAGGGAGAAATCGGCGTGTTGACCGGCAACGACTCCTGAAACGGCATTGGCAGGCCGGCGTACAGCGAAGAGGTAGACGCAAGCACGTACTTGGGAATTTCGCGGCGGCGAACCTGTTCCAGCAGGTTCAGATTCCCCATCGCGTTGGTCGTCATGTAGACGAATGGATTCTCCATGCTATAGCGGACGCCCGCACGCGCTGCCAGATTCAGTACAGCAGCGAAGGAATGTTGGTCGAAAAGCGCGTCCAGAAATCCCGCGTCTTCGATGTCGCCCTCGACAAACTGCATTCCAGACGCAACTAACCGCTCCGTACGATGGTCCTTCAGTCGGACGTCGTAGTAGTCATTGCGGTTGTCGATGCCGACGACCTGATACCCCTGGCGAATCAGTACGTCAGCGACCTGGGCGCCTATGAACCCGGCCGTACCGGTAACCAGGAAAGTCTTGGGATCAGACAAGATGAGCCACTCGGGTTGTGGGATGGCGTGACAACTCCACGCGATCCGCCGAGTCTAGTCATGACGATGCGTGCCGGGAAGTTGACGCCGAAATTCGGGCGCTTCCGTTGGCGGCAGCTCTGCTTGATTGTCTTCCTGATACCGTCGCCGTTCGACCGGATCGGCGTAGTACCGCAACCAAGTGTCAGTATCTTCGACACAGTGCCACGTGAAATCGTGGTTGGGAACGTGCAGCTTCTTCTCGCAGCTGGGCAGAATGTCACGATAGATCAAACGGTACAGCTCGCGATCACTGAGATGATCGGTGTACTGAAGCACGATCCGCTGCGTGTAAAGCTGGTCAACGGTCTTCCAGAGCGTTCGCCGCAAATCGGCGTCATCCAGAGTCTCCGGCGCCGGGATCACCAGAGGCGGCTCGAACCACTGGGCGACGGGCAATGCTGGTGCTCGTTCCCACGCTAACATCGAGGCAAGGTACTCGTTCTCCGCCTTCAACGACATTCGCCGCTGAGTCGGATCATCGATCGAGTCGTCGCGGTAAGGCTCCAACTCGTCGCGTAACCGCGCGTTTGCCAAAAGCAGATCAACCTCGTCGATCGCCGGTTGGCTCGTTTCGCTCATATCCATCAGTGCTAACGCGGGGAAAAGGAGGGCGTTTCCGTGTATCCAACGATTCGGGCATCCGACCAATTCGCTAGACGTTTCACGCCGTGGGATCCATCGCGGCGGCCAATCCAAACGATCGAACCATCGTTCCACAGGAACTCGGGCTGGCTGCCGCTCCCACCTAAGCTATCCGTGATGCCTTTTGGCTCAACGGACTTTTGAGTCA
>JBCCUO010000595.1:0-3479 GCA_039196805.1 Planctomycetota bacterium
AGTCCACGTACACGCCAAGGACCTGCGAATCGATACCGGGCGGCTCGATCGTGTGGGAAGGTTCGCTTTCCCCAATGAATACCACTCGCCAAAATTGCCTGGCTTGGGGGATGTTCACTGGGGTTCGTTTTTTGGGACACTGACCGACGTCGGATATCAGGGTCCCGTGTGCGTCGAGGTCGAGGACCGAGCCTATGAGGGATCCGACGCTGACGTTCGGCGCTCGCTTGTGCAAAGTCATACGTACTTGCGTAACTTCGTCCCCGCGACGTCATAGGCGTCACCCCACCGCAGCCCCCGCAACCACAAGGAATCTCCAAGATGGATTACCAATACTCTGATATCGCAAAAATGCTTGACCACTCGTTGCTGAACCCAACGATGAACACGGACGACTTTGAGTCAGGACTTGCGTTGGCCAAGGCGTTCGATGTGGCGAGCGTCTGCATTCAGCCGTATTACCTCAGTCGCTGCGCGGAGGCCTTGAGCGGCACGACCGTCAAACCGTCGACGGTGATTGGTTTTCCGCACGGCGGACACACGACGGCGATCAAGGCCGCCGAGGCCAAGCAAGCGATCGCGGATGGCTGTGAAGAGTTGGACATGGTAGCCAACATTTCCAAGGTGCTCAGCGAGGACTGGGATTACGTCACCGCTGACATCAAGGCGGTCATTGACGTGGCACACGCGGCCGGACAGAAAGTGAAAGTGATCTTCGAGAACTGTTTTCTCCAGGATTCTCACAAGATCAAGCTCTGCGAGATCTGTGGACAGTTGGGGGCTGACTGGGTGAAGACGTCGACTGGTTACGGAAGTGGCGGAGCAACGCTGGATGACTTGAAACTGATGCGTCAGCATTCACCCCACAACGTTCAAGTCAAAGCAGCCGGAGGCGTTCGGGATCTGGACGCTCTCTTGGAGGTCCGCGCGATCGGCGTGACCCGCGTCGGATCCAGCCGGTCCGATCAGATCTTGAACGAGTGCCGCAAGCGACTCGGGATGGACACAATCGAAATGGAGTCAACCGCCGGCGGCTACTGAGTTGATCGCTCAGCAGCCGAGATTTGACGCCTGTCTGAATTTGACGTCTGTCAGAGCGCGACTTAGTCTGAGGGTGCTGCATCCCACGTTCTCCTCCCCCATGCGAAGACTTCGACGATCTCTGCGTGAATGCGAGAAGCGAAGTTCAAACTCATCCATGACCCGGTGTCCAATTTCCATGCAGACCGAACTCTTCAAGTATCCCGGATGTGACGCCTCACAGTCCGTTGCGAGACGCGGGCGCCGACCGGTTTGGGTGTTGCTTGCGGCCAGCCTGATTGGACTCGTGTCGGCTCAGCCGGCTGCCGCGCAGAAGCGTACTCAAAAGGGTCCGCCGGAGATCGTTGACATCACGCTGTCGACCAAAGATGGTGTCGACCTGCATGCCAAATACGCCGCCAGTGACAAGGGCAAGAACGCCATCCCGATTTTGCTAATTCACGAATGGAAAGGGCAGGCGACGCAGTACAGCGGCTTGATGAAGGGGCTGCAAGGTCAAGGCTATGCCGTCATGGCGATCGAGTACCGAGGCCACGGTCGCAGCACGTCCTACACAGACCCCGCCGGTCGCACCAAGAAGTTTAACTTGGCGACCATGTCGGGGCGCCACGTCCAAAGCGTCATCGCGATCGATCTAGAGGCGGCCAAAAAGTTCTTGGTCGAGGAGAACAACGACGAAAAACTGAATCTGAACTCGCTGGTCGTCTTGGGAGTACGAGAAGGTTGCATCATGGCGATGCACTGGTCGCGACAGGACTGGGCCTGGCCCAGCATCGGCGCGAAGAAACAGGGCCAAGACGTGAAGGCAATCGTGCTGGTGTCGCCCGAGAAGATCTTGAAGGGGTTGTCGATCGACGCAACGTTGAGGGACGGCAATCTGATGCGGCTTCCGATCATGATTTTGGATGGACGGAAGAGTAAGGACATTCGCGAAACCGAGCGGCTGGCGAAGCAGATCAAGAACACCAAGACTCGTTCACGCCGCGGCGACGAACTAGAAGACTTTCGCGTCGTGTTGCCGCCAACCACACTTTCCGGACCGGCGCTGTTGAGAGGCTCAGGTGCCGTCCGTGACATCGCGGCGTTCATCGCAAAATCGGTCGATCCGGCAAGCCCTGCGAATGAGTGGATCGAGCGAAAGTAGTTTCCTTCCGGAGAAAAGGGAACAGGCACCGATATCCGAACGGCCCTTCGGCGCCTCGCACTATCCACGCCTGACCACTTCTCCCCGTCTGCGATCCCCTAAGACAAAGACCCTGGCGGTTCAATCTGGCACATGACAAGCACCAAGGTCCTGGGCATCGACATCGGTGGTGCAAACATCAAGTACGCGACGTCAGACGGCCAATGCCTGGATCGTATCTTTCCGATGTGGCAAACACCGGACGCCCTTGCCGAAGCCCTTGCTTGCGACTTACAGCGATTCAGCGATTGCCAACAGATCGCCGTCACCATGACCGGCGAGTTGGCAGATTGCTTTCAAGACCGCCGGCAGGGAGTGATTCACATCTGCGATCACGTCCGCCAGGCGTGTGAAGGCCGTGAAATCTGGGTCTATGGTGTCGACGGATGCTTTCACGAAATCGACCAAGCGACGAAGTCAGCCGACCTGGTGGCTGCCGCCAACTGGCACGCCCTAGCAAACTGGACGGCCGCGCGTTGGAACGATGCTTGCCTCTTGGTGGACATTGGATCCACAACCACCGATTTGATTCCCTTAGCGGGCGGCCGCGTCAGCACGGATGCAAGAACCGACTTCGATCGCCTGTCGTGTGGGGCTCTTGTGTACGTCGGGTGTCGGCGGACTCCGGTGTGCGCGTTGGTGAATCAACTGGACATGGGATCGCAAAGCGTGCCAGTCATGAACGAAGTGTTCGCGACGATCGATGACGCGTTGATCATCCTGGGGCTAACGCAGGCGGAGGAACATGACTGCGAAACGGCCGACCATCAGCCCAGGACTGTCAGGCACGCAACCAATCGGCTTGCCCGCATGATCGGGCTGGACCACCGGTCCGTCTCCGAGTCTCAATCGCTCGCGCTCGCCGATCAAGTTCTAACCGCGGCTCGACAGCGGATCAGCCGTGGCCTCAAGCGCCAGCGTGGCAGCGCAGATTGGAAGCATGTTGTGGTCTCAGGTCATGGGGAGGCACTCTTGCCGGTCGGTTGGTGGCAACACCAAACCAACTTGGCCGACCAGCTGGGGCCGACGGTCGCACGCTGTGCTCCATCTTTCGCCGTCGCAAACTTGCTAGCTGGACAACGCCACTTTGTTGTGCGATAGCATTGTTGTTTTGTTTCTGTCATCTTGACTTGCGTCAACTTACTCGCAACCCGAAGCGTCAGTCTTGAAGTTGCGCACATAGTTCACCGGAAAGGGTTAGCGTCACAAAGCACGGCAGTCTGAGTGACACTCTCCCTCCGGGAGAGTCGGCCTC
>JBCCUO010000596.1:0-3476 GCA_039196805.1 Planctomycetota bacterium
TGGCCCTCAGCGGCCTGAGTGTCACTGCCGACGAACCGACGCTGGCAGACCCAAACGTCGACTTGATCGACACACCGACGTGGCAGCTAATCACCGATCTAGATTCGGATGCGTTTCGCGTCCGGCAGCATTCCAAACAGAAAATACGAAGCCGGTTGGAAGCACCCGCTGACGATCAAGAGATCATTCGGTGTCTGCAATTTGCCCAGCAGCATGGATCGGTAGAGATGCAGCTTCAGGCTGGACGATGGCTTCGGACACGCGAGTGGATTCGGTTGAACCAATCGCTCCGTAGGCTGCTTGATTCGCCGGACGACGTGCGTGCGGACGAACTTCCGCTGTGGCACCAATTCTCAAGTGTGATCGGCGACTCGCAGTTTGCCCGAGCGTTCTACGCTGACGTAGCGCGTCGATACTATCATGGAATGGCCCGGCAGTCGGAATGGATTGATGGAGGCCTAGATCCATCGGGTCAGTTGCTGCGGTCCAACCGACTCAGTCCAATGCACCTGAGCCGACACGACGCGGTCGCTTGGTCCTACGCCCTGCTGAGTGACCAAGTGCTACCGCGACACGTTCCCAGCACACGGTCACGTGGGATCGCTTCCGCGCTGCAATCGGACAGTCTGTCTCCTCAGCCGATCAGCATTCGAGACCGGATGGCACTGCAGGCGCTGGTGGAATCGTGGATCGCCCTGCATCCCAGCTGGCTTCGTCCAGCCGATCGCATTCGAGTGGCGCTGAAATTTCAGTGTCATGAACTGGCTGGCCTGATCAGCGATCAAACGCTTGCCCATTCCGCCGCGACCGATGTCGCCACCGCGCTCTTGGCGCGACAAGCATTGTGGGAACAAGGAATTCTGGTCGAAGACGCCGCCAGCTGGCGAGACGACCTACGACGCTGGGTCAGCGATCGTCGCCGACTGGAGCGTCTGCCAAACGATCGCATGCGTCCCGGACCAACCACCCGCGTCAGCGATGTTGCGGCGGCCATCCTGCTGCATCAGCAAGGCCTCAACTTACGTGACTATGGATACCGAACGCTGCGGGCAGACCGTTACTTGATTTACAACCCCAGCAGCCTGGCGATCGCATCGCCTGCCCAGCGACGCCAAGCGATCGAGCAGGCGCTAGAGTGACCCTTCTGGTCACGCAGCCGAATGCAGGGGCCGATCGCACTGTCAATCGGAGACATCCAGTTCTCCAAGCTGATTTATCTGTTCCCCAACTAATTCTTCGATTCGAACCGTCCAAGGAGACATATCCGTGGCGTAGAACCGACCTTTGAGTCGATCTCGCGGGCCCCCCGGGATTCCAAACTCATCGCGTCTGCCCGATTCCTGAGGGCCGAATTGTTCTCGAATCGCTTCCGCTGGATCGGACGATGGCTCGGGCGGCCAGTGCAGCGTGACCGTATAGGTTCCCGCGGGCGCTCCCCTGCCCAATCCGTAACTGCGCACTGTGAAGACGCCTTGTTCATCCGTGCGCCCGACCGGCTGAACATTCTGCAGGGCCGCAGGGCTACCGACTTTAGGAACCAGTCGAACCTGAACACCGACGGCGGGAGACCCGCGATAAATGACCTTTCCCATCGTGGCGAAAACGGGTAGTCGATCGTCCGAAGACTTCCGGCAACCTGGCTGCGGTAACAGGCAGAACATCCACGCGACCACCGCCAATACGAGAACGCTACTTCGGCGTTGCATCAATCGCCAATCGCACCCGCGGGTCGCTTGCCGCCCGTTTGCTAGAACTCCCACTCAAAGACCTCGCGGTCATTGTGCAAGACCATTCTGCGGAAATTGGGGAAGTCCATATCCTCGCTCAAAAAATGGACGGATCCGTCACACATGAGCACGTTGACCCCTCCGGTATGAAAGCTGTAGGCGGTGTGGTTGTTCCGGCAATTGATGAAGTCACCCCCCGGAGTGGGGAAATTCCAGGGGGATTCGCAATCCACCGTGTAGAGCTCTGTTCCGTTTGGGCCGGCCCAGGCTGAGTAGAAGTACGGCTGCTCCGTGATGTACTTCCCTCGGTGGTACACCGAATCACCGCCTGCCTTCTCAATCATGAACAACGTGTTGCTGAGTCCGTCCTGGACGTCCGCGAAGTTTTTATAGTCGCCTTGGGGAGGATCGCTCAAACCCCAAATACGAGAATTCAACCCCTTCTCTTCGTGCGGATAGTCGCCGAGCAAGTCATGATTTTCGATACTGTCAACGCCGAAATAGTCGGTGATCCCACTGTATTGCTTCTCCGTCGGTGTTGCGTAGATGTTTGGAAAGAACGAGAGTTCTACCAGATCACGGCCTTCCGGATTGCTGGGGCATACAAGCATGGGAATCGTCTTCGCGACCACGTGTTGATTGTCGGGATGCATGCATCCGAGCACATCGTCGTACTTCTCTTCGATGATCCCTTGCTCGAAATAGGGAGCCAGTGCAATGAAGATTCCGTTGACGCGCAAAGGTCGATTGTAAAGCGCAAATCCGACTGGGATCGCGTTGTGAGTGTCGTGATAGGAATGCAGCGCCAGCCCAATCTGCTTCATATTATTCGTGCACTTCATTCGTCTTGCCGCTTCCCTGGCTGCCTGAACTGCAGGCAACAACATGGAAATCAACACGCCGATAATTCCGATCACAACCAAAAGCTCAATCAGCGTGAACGCGTTCCGCGCATGCCCGCCGACTGGGTCGGCTGTTTTGGTAGTTGTTTGCATCATCTCCTCCCGGTCCGCGATTGGCGGCCGCAACGTCTCCCACGCATATTTGAAACCCCAACTATCGCGTCAGCCCGCCACAATCTCTCTCGAGCGAGATGACGGGCGGAGTCCACCAAAGAGAACTCCATCGATCCACTTGCATCGCGTAGTCAAAGTGGTTGCACTCAGGCGACCTCACGATCACTGCAAGGTGATTTCGAAATCCCTACGGTTCTCCTCTCCCGCGTTCAGCGTCCAGGTCACTTGACTTCCAACGTCGAATTCATTGGTGACGAACTGTCCCTTCTCCACGGCGGTCGTTTTGGCATCCTCCGGCAGCTGCGCCAGAAGCTCGGGTGGCAAGACCGTGAAGCTGACACCATACAAGCCGCCGTGAAGTGAGAATTCCGGGCCGATCGAAAAGTCACCATTGATCACGGCGACGGCCGCTTTAGGGCCCTTTGTCGGCGCGATTGGTTTCAGTCTGATGACGACACCCGAGATCGCTTTTCCGTCTGCCGTTACCGACCCGGCGGCGGTCGCACGGACAGGCTCGTTGCGGGAGCAACCCGGCAAATATGATGCCCCCAGCAGCGCGGCTGCCAACAGCAGCGCAGGCTTGGATTTCACCATGGGGACGGCTCAATCACTTCGTGATCATTGCGTTGTGCCATCCGGTCCAGGATGAAACTGTCGACTACTATGTCCGGTCCGATCTCGTAGAAGACGCTCCCACAAACTGACGCTTTCGTCATGTGGCATTCATGTTACA
>JBCCUO010000597.1:0-3469 GCA_039196805.1 Planctomycetota bacterium
CCTCAGGCATGCCTCCCAGAATTGCTCCCCCTGACGATCACAGCATGACACGCAACGCCTTTTTTCTTACTGCCCTCGCCTGCATGGCTGGCTTTACTACCGCGGACGGTGGCGTACTGACGTACAACCTCAAGTCCTATTCGCAGGGGAACTACCGAGCGACATTTCTGCATTCTGCCGGTCAGAAAAGTGGTGCGACTCCGACAGCCGCGGCGATGACGGGCTATGTCTCCAAGTCGCTGACGGGCTCGTTCGACGGCACGACGGGAATGGTTTCCGGCGACAAGGTGCTGACGGGGATCAACGGCAGCCTAGCAGGAAAGACAGGAGCACTTGATGGAAGCGGTCGACCGTTCGCATCGGGGCTTGACCGTGTTGACATTTCTTTTTTGGACGGGGGCATGCGGTTCTTTCAAGACGGCAAGGTCGGTGGCTGGTTGCAATACAGCTTTACCGCCAGCGATACGACAAATGTCGCGCCGGTGAACAGCGACACTCGAACTGGCACGTTCTTCTTCCTCAACGACACTTACGTCGGCACCGCTCCCGGGTTGCCCAACCAAGGCTCGCGAAGCCAGTCCTTTGCACTTTGGGGAAACAACTGGCAGCATGATGCTCCGAGCGGGGCGTGGGACTTCTTGTCTGGGATCGGCTACACGGGTCCCATGGTTGCTCCCAAGGCGAACGACCGCTGGGGCATTGATATCTTCGCAGAGATCGATCCATCGACTCCTGATTCCGATCCCGTTCCCGAGCCGATGTCGTTGGCGGTCTGGGGATTGATGGTCGGTGGTCTGGCTGCGTCGCGTACCCGGCGACTTCGTCGTTGCTAATGCTGCGGAGCTGACAGCAATTTGGCCAGCCCCTTCAGATTCGCTTTCAACGCTACTTCCGTGTCCAGGTCGTGGCGGTGGTCCAGGATGCCGATCGGTCCGTTGTAGCCACTCTGGATGATCTGGCGAATCATTTGCGTCTCGTATTGGCCGCTGCCAATCGGTCGGATCTTGTTGCGTTGCATGGTCACATCGTGCTGTTTGGGGTCGATCATGCCGTTCAGGTTCAGGCAGATCAGGAATGGCTTCATCCGCTTGAGCGATTCACCGAAGTCGCCGACCCGATCATGAGCGTGATGAAAGTTGTAGACGATGCCAACATGATCAGCGTCGTGGTGCTGGCGTAGGTGCTTGCAGACCGCTACCAGATTCTCTGGCTGACCGCCCCACTTTCCGTGGTTGTACAGGCCCATCGGCAAACCCAATCGCTTGGTTGTCTCCACCAGCGGCAGCAGGAGCTCCGCCGCGGCAGCCACCCGCTGAGCCTGGGTTTCCGCTTTGGGTGACGGGCAAATCTCCCAGACTTGGGGACGGACGTCGTGCTTGATCAACAGCGGTTCGATCGAGGGGTGCCAGCTCCAGAACGCGAAGAACTCGATCTCTGCTTGCTGGTAAGCCAGGATCTCGTCCTCGAACTGCTGCACCTGCTCCTGCCGCCAGTCGTATGCCACACGCCGCAGCCCCAGCCGCTTCAGCATTTCGACCCGTTCGGCAGGGCCTCGTTTCGTCGCGTCAAAGGGCACGATGCACCAAGCGACCAGTTGGTCCGTCTGGAACGCCTGAGGTACCGAGTTAATTTTGGATTCATCGGCTTGCACCTGAGCATCGGGTGCAAGTAGGACTGCCATCAGTAGGGCGATCAAGGCGATTGGACGCATCGTTGACACTTTGGCGAAGGAAAGGAAGTCAGCCAGCGGCGGCACCGCGGAGGGGACGACTGCGGTGGGATTGCGTTACAATACCCGCTGCGTGCTGGCAGCGGGGCTGCCCCCGCGCCAATCCCACCCCACCTCCCGCCTGGAATTCACCCGCGATGTTGCTGCGAGCTGTCACTGTCTCCGCGTTTGTACTTGGTTTCATGGTGCCCTGCGGGGCCGATGATTGGAACCAATTCCGAGGTCCCGATCGGGCCAATCGTTCCGCTGAGACCGGGTTGTTTGACGATTGGGGTGAAGGTGGTCCCAAGCTGAATTGGATGGCGGAAGGGCTTGGAAGCGGCTACGCCAGCGTGTCGGTTTCAGGCGGCAAGATCTTCACGACGGGCAACTTCGATGACGGGCAAGCGGTCGTTGCTTTGGAGGCCGATTCGGGAAGCCCGCTCTGGAAGCGTTCCCTGACCGACAAGGCGCCCAAGCATGGCTATCCTGGAAGCCGCTGCACACCGACGGTGGACGGCGATCGTGTTTACGCAGTTCCCAGCAGCGGCGCGATCGCTTGCTTGAGCGTCGCTGACGGGTCGCTCATTTGGCAACGTGAGTTTTCCGATTGGGGCGGCAAGATGATGAGCGGGTGGGGATTCAGTGAATCGCCACTGATCGATGGCGATCGTGTCATCTGCACGCCGGGTGGCCCTAAGGGGGCCGTAGTGGCGTTGGACAAATTGACGGGCGAAACCCTTTGGTCGTGTGCCTTGCCGACGTACGAACCGGAAGTTGGCATTAACGGCAAGGACCTGAAGGATGGTGCCGGCTACGCCTCGGCAATCATCTCCCAAGCGGCCGGAGTCAAACAGTACGTGCAATTGGTTGGTCGTGGTCTGATCGGTGTGCGTGCCAGCGACGGCGAACTGTTGTGGCGATACGACCGCGTGAGCAACGGGACAGCCAATATCCCGACCGCGATCGTGAGTGGCGATCAGATCTTCACCAGCACCGGGTACAACACAGGTTCGGCTCTCTTGGAATTGTCCAAGGATGGCTCCGGGGGCATCAACGTTCGCCAAGTCTATTGGCTGGACGGCAAGACGATGCAGAACAAACATGGCGGCATGGTCCTAGTGGACGGCCACATCTACTGTGGCCACGGCAATGGCAATGGCCTCCCCATCTGCGTCGAAATGGCAACCGGCGAAGTGAAGTGGGGGCCCGTTCGGGCGGCCGGCAAAGGCGAGACCAGCACGATTTATGCGGACGGACACGTGATCTTTCGACGCGAAAACGGGACCGTGATCTTGGCCCGGGCGACACCCGACTCGATGGACGTCGTGGCAACGTTTGAACCAGAATTCCAAAAGGGAAAGACGTGGGCACATCCCGTGATTTCAGGGGGCAAGCTGTACTTGCGGGAACAGAGCAAACTGATGAGCTATCAGCTACAGTAGCCCACGTAGCGGTTCATCCGGAATGCGGAGTGAGTTCGCCGCGATATCACGCTCTCCTGGGACGTCGATTTCGCAACTAGCCATTGTTCACCTGCCTGAACGCGGGAGTTTCGGAAACGCAGCAACGGTACGCTTCGTTACCCTCGACCAGGGAGCGTTCGGCCATCAGCGACGCCCGGTTGCTACCGCGTCCGACCTACTCGGAGGGGAGGTGAAAGATGTCTCCACAGCAATGTTCGAAGGGAGAGTGAATCGGATTGCCTCATCCGTTCTCTCGACGCCCCAATCCTGCGATACCTCAACTCCGACCCTCCCG
>JBCCUO010000598.1:0-3469 GCA_039196805.1 Planctomycetota bacterium
AAGCCGGTTGCAGACCGGTTTTGCTCGCCGCCATTCGCTCGAAGAGCCCGTTGAGTTCTTCTTGAGACATGTCGCCGTCGTCGGTCTCTTCGGCCGCATTGGTCTCGTTGGCCGCATCGTCTTCCGCGACAGCGTCCACCGGCGCAGGTGGCGATTTGGCAGAGTCAATCGATTCGGACTCGTCTTCGGTGGATGAAAGGTCTTCGTCGGTGCTGATCTCGTCGGGGTTGGATTCATCTAGGTTGGATTCATCGGTGCTGTTGCTGTCGTCGTCGCCGGGTGCGCCCAGCAGTTCGTCGAGTTCTGCCTCGGTAGCGGGTTCGTCTTCATCAAGTTCGTCGCGGCTGCTTGCGATTCCCCCGCTTGCTTTGAGTTCACGCAGTTCCAGCAACTCTTTGCGAAGCCGGTTGTACGGTGTCACCAAGTCGGTCCACTGGTCGTCTTCGCGGAGCAGCAGAGGATCGGTCTCAGCGCCATCAGCCAGTCGCAGCATCTCGCGTCGCAAACGAAAGACGGGACCGGCAAACCGATGGCTGGCCCAAAGCAGGTCGTAGGCGGTCAGCGGCAACAGCAGCAGCAAGCCCGGCAACCAGAACACAGCCTCATCGACGAAACGCAACAAGAATTCGAAGGGCGCGTCTTCGTTGGTGTCAGCGGCAAAAGCGAAGATCGAGATGATCGCGAAGTACAGCATGACCGCGGCGAAATGGGCCGCGAAGCGAGTCAGCAAACACAGCTGAACGTCCTTTTCGATCAGGATCCGGGCGCGTTCGCAGCCCGAATCGCCGAAGAGAGATCGAAGATTGATCATGCTGGTGCGTCCCCCGCGCGAACGTGGGACTTAGTTGGCGAAAGCGCCCTCAATGGCCGCTCCGCTCTGATTGAAGCTGTCCACCGTCGCGTCCGCCATTACTCCGACCGAGCCGATGCAAACAGCGATGATCAGGGCCAGCATCACGGCGTACTCGACGGCGGTGGTGCCATCTTCGTCGGCGACGAAGCGGGCGATGGCGGATCGGAAGGATTGGATGAACATGACTGAGTCGCCAATGGGTGTATCACATATTGATTTCTATCTGCCGAATGGTCCCTTGCTGGAAGCCTAGTGCGCGATGGAAGCACAGGTCTGGTGGGGGGAAGAAAAGCCGCAGGGAACTAAAATGCCCGTCAGGTTGTACTGATCGATTGAAACGGTTGTCAGGACCGCGCGGTCTCCCTCCGGGTTGTTGTGAAGCGGTCCGAGCCTGTTACCCTGATCGGGTGGTCGTCCTGCGGATCTGCCGTTTCTGTTCCCCTGCCACCAAATCACCTTCGGATTCCGGTACAGCCGGATGACTCATGCTCGGACCCGTTTTCAATCGTGAAGCGACGGTCGTTCCCAAGCGATCGAAGACCTACCTGATGCGGTCGGTCTACGTGCTGTCGCTGTTTCTATTGCTCTGCACTGGGTACTTGGTGCTAGATGGATCTCGCTCATTGGCGACGTTGGGGAACGCTGCCCGATTTGGCGGCTGGATGTTTACCGTGTTGGCGCCACTGCAATTGCTGGTGCTGGGGGCGTTGGCAGCGGTGGGTGCGGCAAGCAGCGTGGCTCAGGAGAAGGATCGTCGGACGCTGCTGTTGTTGTTGATGACTCGTCTGTCCGGATTTGAAGTCGTGGTGGGCAAGTTGGCGGCGACGCTGTTGACGCCATTCTCGATGCTGGTTTGTGGCTTGCCCGTTTTCTTGACCCTGCCGCTGATGGGGGGTGTTTCTCCGCAGCAAGTGTTCGGTGTGTTTGCGGTGACGGCGGCCACGATCTTTCTGGCGGGGGCCGCAGGCACGGTCGTGGCGCTGTGGCGTGAAAAGACTTTCCAGGCGATCGCGCTGACCGTTTTGTTGCTGCTGACGTATTTGGTCCTTGGTGAGGCGTTGTACGCCACCAAGTTCTTGCCGGACGCGGTCGCATTGGTGCTCAGTCCGCCTCGTGCGCTGTTCGCCGTCGCCTCGCCGCTGGCTAGTCTTTCGGTCCAGTCGGCGTTGTCGGTGTTGACCTTCACGGTCGTGACGGTCGCCTTGTCAATTGGCGTGTTGGCACTAGGAGTGGTGAAGATCCGAGTCTGGAACCCGTCGCGTGAACTGCGGATGAAGGCACCCGAACCTGAGACATCGGAGGAAGCCGAATCGGTGGAACCCGGCAGCTGGAAAGTTCGGGCGCCCCGGCGCGTATGGAACAACCCGATTTTATGGCGGGAGATGCGGACGTGGGCGTACGGCCGCAAGGTGGTGATCATCCGTCTGGCGTTCGTGTCTCTGTTTGCCGTCGTGGCGGCGGCAATCCTGATGCAGATTCAAAGCGGCGTCGCTTATGAGCCTGCAGGAAGAATTGGTCGCGCTCTACCTGCGACAACGATCCCGGTCGCGGCGATCGGTGTGATCAGCTTGGTCTTGGTCAACGCCCTGGCTGTCAACTCGGTGACAGGCGAGCGTGACGGGTTGGCTCTCGATTTGTTGTTGGTCACCGATCTGCGACCATCTGAGTTTGTATTCGGCAAGCTGCTGGGCGTGATGTATGTCGCAAAAGAGATGATCCTGCTGCCGTTGCTGTTGATCGTCTACTTGGCGGCGCAGGAAGTCCTGACGGTGGAGAACGCGGTGTATGCCATCTTGGGCGGGCTGATGCTGTACACGTTTGCGGTCATGTTGGGCATTCATTCAGGGCTGAATCATGTGGCCGGTCGCACGGCCACGTTGGCCAGTTTGGGGACGGTCTTTTTCCTCTGCGTTGGAATCGCGATTTGCATGACGATCATGGTCAGCTTCCGCGGCGCCTTCCAATTGCAGTTGCCGCCTTTCTTGGTGATGATCTTGGGTGGTGGCGCGGCGCTGTTTGCTTCCTTGGGTTGGCGGAATCCATCGTCGGCCATCTTTTTCGCTTCGTTCGCCCTGCCCTCAATCACCTTCTATGCGATCACGCAGTTTCTTCTGCAGACCGATCACCTGATGGTCGTCTTTCCGTTGGTCGTTGGGTACGGCTTCACGACCGCTGCCATGATGATTCCCGCGCTGAGTGAGTTTGACGTGTCGCTGGAGAAGGATCGTAGCACCAGCGGAGGCGCTGCTTGAACGAGCTGACGCGGGCCTGGCCGTGGCTGGTCACGATGGCGGTATTGATTGTGTTCAGCGCGCTGTTTAGCGGCAGCGAGGCGGCACTGTTTTCGCTTCGAGATCGTGACCGTCAACGTCTGCGACGCGGAGGTGTGGGTGGCCGTAGGGCCGCCGCATTGCTCTCTCATCCGGAACAGTTGCTTTCGGCAATCCTGTTTTGGAATTTGATGATCAACATGACCTACTTTGCGATTGCCACGATCGTCGGCAGCCGCATTCAGTCGGTGGCGTCGTCCGCCACGGTCTTGTTTACCATCGGAAGCTTGCTGGCGATCATTTTCTTCAGCGAGATGTTGCCCAAGAGCATTGGGGTGCTTTCGCC
>JBCCUO010000599.1:0-3467 GCA_039196805.1 Planctomycetota bacterium
AAGACAAAGCCATTCGGTTGCGACGTTTGTACGACCGGATCAACGCGATCGAAGTCACCGTCGACCTGGAGCACCTTGAGAAGCCTTCCGTCGAGATCTGCGTCTCGGCCGAACAGGCTGATGACTGCGTTGCCACGGCGGAGGCGACGACGGTGATTGCCGCACTTGACCTGGTGATCCCCAAAGTTGAACAACAGCTTCGTCGCCTGAAAGAAAAGAAAACGGGCCATCGGGCCACCGGACATAAACACATTGAACCGACCGTCGGGGCGGACGATCAGTAGGCGTGAAATCGCTGGTGGCAGTTCCACCGGCGTTCTCGCTGGTCCCCACGGCGACGACCCTGGGTCGAAGGAAACAACAAGATGCATCGTATTCGGATCCCATCTCGGGTCCGCTGCGGCATTCATTGATGTCGAAGCCTTGTTCTCATCCGCTTGCGAGTCGCGATCATCGAGCCCTCGGCTCAATGGTTGCGGAGTCATGAGTGGATGATTCACCGGGCGATCGAACCGACGATCCTGGCATCGCCGCTTGCGTCACCGCCGGCTAGCCTGGAGAGATCTCAACATGAAATTTTCTGACTTCATCAAAACCAACGCCATCCGCGCTGAGTTGACGGCGATCACCAAAGAAGGAGTGATCGAAGAACTCGTCCAATCACTTCTCGATGCAGGTGAAATCGCCGAAGATCAACGGGATGACATCGTCGCTTCGATCATGAAGCGAGAAGAACTGGGCAGCACGGGGATCGGTCGCGGCGTCGCGGTGCCCCACACGAAGCATCCCAGCGTCCAGGAATTGGTGGGAACCGTCGGTGTTAGTGAAGAGGGTGTTGACTTCGACTCGCTCGACGGCGAGCGCGTCCAGCTCTTCTTTCTGTTGATCAGCCCACCGGAAAGGCCCGGCGATCACCTTCGCGCTCTGGAAAACATCTCGCGGCAGCTGCGCGACGAAACGTTCTGTCGATTCTTGAAGCAGAGCAAGACCAGCAACGACATCAGTCAACTGCTTCAAGAGGCGGACGACAACCAATTCGCCGCGGGCTGATGAACATTTTGTCGGTAACGAAATCCGTCGTTGTCAAGAATCCGCAGGGACTGCACGCTCGTCCGGCTGACATGTTGGTCCGCGCGGCAAGCCAGTTTCAGTGTGACATCACCATTGCCAGAGTCGGACAGGACGCCGGCGCCAACGGCGAGGCGGTTGATTGCAAAAGCATCCTGTCACTGCTGACACTCGGCGCCACGCAGGGCACCGAGCTGTCGCTCTCTGCCAACGGTGCCGATGCGGATCACGCCGCCCAGTGCATCGAACAACTTTTTGAATCGGGGTTCTCTGAACTGGAAGCGACCTGATCGGTCGCGCGGCTGCAAAGCGGTGTTCAAACCACCGTCCGCCTGGCGGAGTTGCCCGCTCAAGGATCAAGCTTTGCGGCCCAGTTTCCGTCGACCCCACAACCGAACAAGTGTCTTAGTCGGCGAATCGAATCGTTTGCGTGCGGAGTCGCAAATGCTCGCCAGCTGAAACACACCGTACAACCATTGCAAAACCGTTTTGGTCGAATTGCAAGGCATTCCCGTTTCACCGGGAGTTGCGATTGGCCCCGCGCTCGTATTGGATGCGCACGGGTATCGCATTCCCCACTACCACGTCCCTCCCTCGGACGTTGAAGGGGAATACGCGCGCCTCCGGTCAGCAATCGATGGCGTCTCCCAGCATCTGGAGACCAGCCGGCTGGAAACCTCCGCGGTCGCCGGAGAACAAACCGGAGACATCTTTGCCGCTCAGCTACAGATGCTGCACGATCCACGCTTGCAGACCGAACTGCGGCGCCGTGTCCTCAGCGAATGCCAGTCGGCGCCGTTTGCCGTCAGCCAAGTCTTGCACAACTACGCAGCCGCGCTGCGTCGATTGGACAACCCGCTGCTGGCCGATCGCGCCGAAGATGTGCTGGACATCGAAAAGCAACTGCTGATGCAGTTGGGCACGCTCAAACGGCAGCCCCTGTCCGACCTTACCGAGCCCGCGATCGCGCTTTCCCATCTGCTGACGCCCAGCGAAACCGCTAACTTGGACCGCCGCTACGTGCAGGGCTTCTGCACTGAGACCGGTGGCCCTGGCGGACACACCGCGATCGTTGCCAAAGGCTTGGAACTCCCCGCGATCGTGGGCGTCGGCTCGTTCCTGGATCGAATCGAGGACGGTTGCCGAGTAATCGTCGACGGTGATCGCGGCCGTTTGATCGTTGACCCCGACGAAGAAACGCTGGCACGGTATCGTTTGCGGGTTGAGCAGCGCCGCAGCCTGAGCGAGCGGTTGGCCGAGCTTCGCGATCTGCCGGCCGAAACGGCCGACGGCGTTCGCATTCAGCTGGGCGCCAACATCGAATTCCCGCACGAAACCACCGCCTGCTTGCAGCGAGGCGCTGACGGAATCGGCTTGTACCGGACCGAGTTTCTTTACCTGTCCAGTGACGAAGAACCCAGCGAGGAAGATCACTACTTGGCCTACAGCGAGGTGATTCGCGAGATGGCGGGGCGACCCGTGGTCATTCGCACCCTTGACCTAGGCGCGGACAAGATCGGCCAACGTCCGCACGCCCCACGTGAAAACAACCCCTTCCTTGGGCTCCGCAGCATTCGGTTGTCCCTGAAAAACCTAGATCTCTTTCGCCCGCAGCTTCGTGCGATTCTACGTGCAGCGGTCCATGGCGACGTGCGTGTGATGTTCCCGCTGATCACCACCCTCAGCGAACTTCGGCAGGCCAAAATGCTGCTGCAGATGGTGGCCGAGGATTTGAACGAATCGGAAGTGCCTTACCGAAGCGATATTCCGATCGGCATGATGGTTGAAGTCCCCGCGGCGGTGATCTTACTGGAGCGTTTCATTCAAGAAGTCGACTTCCTGAGCGTCGGCACGAACGATTTGGCCCAGTACACGCTGGCTGTCGACCGCAGCAACGAGTACGTGGCCGAGCTTTATCAGTCCTGCGATCCGTCTGTGCTTTGCCTGATCAAGAAGAGCGTCGAAATCGCTCAGGCGCATCAGATCCCAATCGCCGTCTGCGGTGAAATGAGCAGCCATCCCGCTCAAGCGTTGTTGCTGATTGGACTGGGTGTTAGGAATTTGAGCGTCCCGCCGCTGGCGTTGAGCCGCGTCAAGAAGGCGATCCGCAGTGTCTCGATCCAGCAATGCGAACAAATCGCAGAGAGGGTGATGAGCCTGGAGACAGCGCGAGACATCGATCTGTACCTCAGCGAGCAACTCAGCACCCTGGTACCGGAGTTGGTCGTGACATGAACTCCAGTGCAACGAATGGATCTGGTTCCGCGGCGTCGACACCCCGAACGTCCGCGCCGGAGATGGCCCACCAGCAGGCCCCCGGTGCCAAGCCGGGATCCGCGCCCGTGTTGCGAATTCGTTACCAGATTCGTTTTGGCAAGACCGGTTTGCTGCGATGGACC
>JBCCUO010000600.1:0-3457 GCA_039196805.1 Planctomycetota bacterium
ATCACCTCATCAGCCGCAACGCGCCAGCGTGTCGGGTCTCACGATCACGCGCCACCCGCAGGCTTGCGCCAGGCGGCTCATCAATTCATCAGCCGCAACGCGCCAGCGTGTCGGGTCTCAAGACCAATCGCCACCCGCAGGCTCGCGAAAGGCGCTCATCACCTCATCAGCCGCAACAGAACAGCGAGGCTTGGAATCACGCGTCGGTGACCGTCTCGGGCATCGGTTCTCCCCAAAGTACTCGGGTCGATGCACCGCAATGCTCGCACTCAACGTCGCTATCAAGCAGCGCGTCGTCGATCACTTGGCTTTGGCCGCAGTCGCGACAAACAATGCGTACCTGGCCGGGCTTGTCTGCCATCGCCTTGAGATGCGGTTGGTCAACTCCCGCGACTTCGATGTCATCGGCTTCCAACGTGGTCAGCAATTCTCGATTCACATCGGTCATCCTTGCCAGACGATTTGCCAGGCGACGGACGCTACGTTCAAAACTGTTTCGCGATGCGCGACCGTTGCCGAAGTGACGATCGCGTCGCGCGTACAAATAGGTGAAACCACGTAGCAAACGGCGTCGCGACTGTGTCGGCAGCGTGTACTTGGCTTTGCCCGCAATCAACTCGAAAATTCGGCAGAGCGCCTCGGGCGGATAGTCGTCAAAGTGCATCGTCGTTCCCACACGAGAACTCAGACCCGGGTTGCTGCGAATCATCTGATTCATTTCGACTGGATACCCCGCCAAGATCACGACCAACCGATCCCGTTGGTCTTCCATCCGTTTCAGCAACGTCTGCACAGCTTCGCGTCCGTACTGATCTTGGCCACTTTCATCGATCAGCGTGTAGGCTTCGTCGATGAACAGAACACCATCAAGCGCTTCGTCAACTTTGGCGTTCGTCTTGGGGCCCGTTTGACCGGCGTACTCGGCGACCAATCCGCTGCGATCGGTCTCGACCAGATGCCCCTTGGAGAGCACACCCAGCGCCCCGTAGATTTCCGCAACGATTCTCGCGACGGTTGTTTTTCCGGTACCCGGGTTGCCAACAAACGACATGTGCAAGCTGGGACGCGTTGTCGGCAGCCCCGCTTCTTCACGCTGACGTTCCATCTTCAGGAAATTCGTCAGCGTTTGGATCTGTTCCTTGATCGCCTCCAAGCCGATCAAGCGGTCCAACTTGGCTCGCGCGTCGGCCAGCCTTTCCTCCGGTGTGCGGTCATCAACCGGTGAGGGCGACAGCGCGGACGATTCTGGCGGGCGGACTCTCGGTGGACCGCCAGTCACGGTCCGAGTCGGCTTGTCAGTCACGCCACGCTGCGTTCCGTCCCGAGGCCCCCTGCCACCAGCAACTCCGCCACCATGCGCACCACCACGAAGTCGCTCGGCTTCGTCGCGTAGCCACGCAATCGCGTCGCGTGCATGATCCACATCCGCCTGATGATCGATTACGTCCGGTTCCGCACGTCCGGCTGCTGCTTCCAAAGCCACCGAAAGCTCCGTCAATCGACTGCGTTCGGTAATCGACGTGTCACCGTCAACCGCAACGATCAGATTGGCCATCCGGATCGCCAGCGTTTCCACTTGCCCGTAGCTGTCACGCAGGGAGGGCACCTCGGTGAACGGCCGGACCAGATCACTCCACCGAAACGCACTGGCGGTTTCGATCAACCAATCAACGGCATCATGCAATTCGGTCCCCAGAACCGATTTTCCCCACAAGTGTTCGAGCAGGACGCGGCCAAGCTGTCGTTGCTCCAGCGTTCGAGCATGAAGGTCAGGGATCACCGAAGCAAACACCTTCATCACGAAGCCTTGATGAAGTTCGTCCATTTGCTGGGCCAAGCCAGCGGCCTCGTTGTTCTCACCACCGGCCAGCCAACCGTACGATCCACGAATCAGCTGTCCGCTCTCGACATAGAACTGCTGACACTGGCGAAGCGTGTCACGATAGAGTCGGATCGACTCGATGATCGAATCGTCGGTTGCCATGAACGCACCGGAGGATCGCGAAAACGGAGATAGGTGTTGCTGCGACGCAGCGACGATGCCGTGGTGAGTTTAAGGCTTGGCGGTCTTCCTGGCGACGACGCGGTGGAAGTGCAGATTGACCTCTCGGTCAACGACCCGCCGCACTCCTTCGACCAAGCAAGCGGGCTCGTTCTCACGTTCGCCAGTCGCGATGATCTCTTCGATGGGTGTCCCGGGAGCAACCGAGAACGTCCGCTGGTTGATCGTCTGATTTCCCGCATCCAGCTCAGGAATGATGAAGTGGCAAGTCGCGCCAAACGTCAGCATCCGAGCGTTGTTGGCATCGTGATAGGGCCGAAACCCGGGGAATCCGGGGAGCAACCCATGGTGCAGATTGAGAATCCGGCCGCCGGCAAATTGCCAGCACGTGTTGGCGGGCAAGATACGCATGTATCGAGCCAGGACCACATAGTCGATATCGAACTCGTCCAAGATCTGGACCATCGCGTCGTCATCGGCCGCGCCTTTTCCATCCCCAATCATCCGGAAATGGGCACCAAACTCGCTAGCCAATGCTTCCAGCTTCTTGCGGTTCGAAATGACGACCGGGACTTCGGCCCGGATCGAACCTTCACGCACAGCCTCCAACACCGCTCGCGGCGTGTGCTCCACGTACGTGCAGCAGACAGCCAGGCGAGGTCGCTCGGGCCGTCGATCGGGACTCCAGACGCGGATCGACAACCCTGTGTAGTCCCCGATCTGTCGCATCGCGTCGGTCAGCGGTTCAAATTCGTCGGGATCGACGTCGATCCGGCAAAGCATCGCGAACAACTGCTCTTCGTCATGGTCATACATTTGGATTTCGCCGATCCTGGCGCCGCGTCCCGTGACGTGGTGAATGATCGGGTCGGCCAGTCCACTGTTGTCGGGCCCAAGGGCGGTGATGACGACTTCCACGAATGCTACTTGTTAGAAGAGTTGAGCGAGAGCAGTGACGGCTCTGTTCAGGCCGCCGACCCGCGAGGATAATCTAGCGGCGGAGCCTGTCCCATCGGTCGTCATTCGCCGCCCCATCCTTCCGCATCGCCGCCGCGATTCATGCCATCCGAAAGTCTCACGTGAAGAAAAAAGCCAAACTTCGTCGCGACGCGGTTCCCAAAGGAGCCAACCTGTGTGAGTACTGCACGGCAAAATGCTGCCGGTACTTCGCGCTGCCCATTGACGAACCAACCGACCGCCGCGATTTTGACTTCATTCGCTGGTACCTGCTTCACGATCGTGCCAGCGTCTTCGTTGACGAGGAAACGTGGTACTTGCTGGTTCACACCACGTGCAAGCACCTGCGGGACGATCACATGTGCGGCATCTACGAAAATCGACCGCAGATTTGTCGCGAATACACGACCGACAACTGCGAGTTTGACGATGACTGGTGTTACGAAAAGTACTTCGAGACGCCCGAGCAAATCGACGAGTACGCCGACGCCCTGTTCG
>JBCCUO010000601.1:0-3437 GCA_039196805.1 Planctomycetota bacterium
GGACGACGACGCCAAGCCGTTTGATCCGATGCGACTTGCTCGCAACCTGCAGGAGATGGGAACCAACACCGCCTCACCGTTTCGGTTCAAGCCTTACGATCTTCCGATTGCTGACCTACCCGGCATGTCCGATGAGGCGAGCTTTGTATTTTCGGATGACGGAGACACCTTGATGGTCGCTCAGGGTGATGTTACCGCTTGGAAGTTGCCGACGAAATGGAAACGGCAGCTACCGTGGAAGTTTCAAGACTCCGATACAAGGGTTGGAAACGATTCGGCAGTGGTCAAGTGGTCCGTGCCTGCCGGCCGTGTTGGTACCGGTGGTGTCCAGCAGATGGTCTGTGGCGGAGGACCAGAGGGGCAGCTGTTGCTGGTGAGCGTGGAAAAGACGCTGCGAGTCGATGTCGGAGATGGGCGACTCGTCGATTCACCGCGGATGCCAGCTCTGGAACCAGACGAGGACATCGTGTCCTGTAAGGCGGCCCGCGACGAAAACCATTTCTTCATGACGACCGACCGGGGGCGCGTGTTTGCTCTGCTATCCGACTCGAAGGCTTGGGTCGACAGTGGCGTGCGAATCAGTTTCCCATTCGACATCGGAGTGAATCCAGATGGCACTGGTTTTTTGTCGTGGGTGGACGGCTCAGCGCTGACGGTTTGGCTGACCGACGGCAAGGCGACGGCCTCGTCGACCGCGGGCAAGGAGGAAGGACGACAACCGTCGATGATCTGGTGGCCGGAAAACGGTCGCTTCTGGGGTGACGGAACCAACATCTACTCCGACTCGGGAGCCTGCGAAGTTGGCGAAGCGACGAAGCTGTTTCGGGTTCCCCGCTCGGTGTGGCGACCGGTACAGGTTTGGTCTCAACGAGCTCAGGCGTACTCAGTCATGAGTGGCGGGACCGCGCTGGGGCTGCGGCACAACGCCCGAGGCAGAATCGTCTGGTGTCTTTGGGACATGAATAACCAAAGCGGAGGCAACTCGTTTCCTACGGAGTTGATCAACGCGTCTGACTTGAAACCGAGTCAGGTGCCCACCGTTGCGGTCAGTGCGGACTCCTCGCGGTTCGCTTACGTGGATCCGGCCCAAGGAACGCCGGGCGATCGCAGGCTGGTGGTCCGATTCCGACTCCCGTGGCAACGCGACTACGAATTTGCGTGGGAAAGCTGGTGCTGGAGCTGCATGCAGCAAGATCGCGGCGAGGATTTCGAGATGGTTGGTCGGTACCTGCTGTCCCTGCCCTCGGGCTGGTACTGCGGAAAGACACGTCAGGGCCTGTACGCTCTGATGGTTTCGACCATCGGCGAAAAGTGGTCTGCGCTCGAACGTCAGGCAGATCGGCAACGGGCTCAGGTCAAGAAGATGATCGGTCAGGATGGGAAGTCCAAGTCTGAGCCACTGGTTGTCGAGTGGCAGGAAGCGCTGGACCGAAGCCAAAGCACCTTAGACAAGATGCAGCGATGGCTTGAGCGAGGATCGGTCACAGCAAAGTTGGCCGGAGCTCAGCGAGACATTGCTTATGGCTTCGCGGCCCGAGGGGGTGGATGGGGGTACCAGGTTTCGCGTAGTGGCTACGAAACGCTGCAGGAGCGATGCAAGCGGGCGAGGAAAGTGTGTGACGAAGTGATGCAGCAATCGCGTCCGCCGATGGTGGCATTCCGATTGTCAGTGATCGCACACCAGGGTCTTTCGGTACCCCATGCTGAAGCGGAGTCTGTGATCCGTCGCGGCGTGTTGCTGTACCCTGCATGTTCGTCGCTGCACGGGGCCGTTGCCACTTGGTTGCTTCCCCGATGGGGAGGAAGTTACGGCGACGTTGGTGCTTTCTTGAATGCATCCACCGTGACGATCAAATCGCCGCAGATTCGGGACGAAGTTTACGCACGCGTTGCGGTCGCCCTATCGCAGCAATTCAGCAACGCGCCGGCTGACCTGTTCAAGCAGACGGGGATTAGTCTGAGGAGAACGCAGCGGGGCGCCGCTAGTCACCTAAAACGCAACCCGTGCAGCCGTGATTGGGTGTTGTCGTACTCGATTCTGGCCAACGCGACACGCGACCCCGAGGCAATGGAACGAGCGAATCGCAATTACCGAACCCGTTTTCTTTATGTCAAGGATAGCCGCTACCAAGCCAACAGCACGGCGCTGCGAGGGATTTTCGAAAACCGCCCGAAGCTGAACGGACGATGACCTCGGCAGGTCCCGAGCGATGAGACCGACAAGAAACTGAGGGACGGAAAATTGATGCGCGGTGTGGCGGGAAGAGGGAGACAGAAAATGGAGGAGAGTGAAATGAGATTCGTCAGGGGAAGCCGTGATTGGATGGAAGACTCGGCGGTGATCGAGGCCAAGTCGGGGAAACGGATCGGCGCGGTCTTTCCTGCTAAATGCTAACAGCTAATCGCCCCTTATCCCTGGCTGACCGCTGACTGACCTTTCTTTCCCGTTTCGCATCTTTCATCAGCGCTTAGTCGCGTCTCAACGGTGACAGTCGCAACCAATCCGTATGGTCCTCCTGCGTCTGATTCGAACGAATCTGGGACCTACTCTGTCCGTACCCTTCAATCGATTGCATGCCTGGTGATCATGGCGACGACTTTCGTCACGGCGATGCTGGTCGCACTTGCGACTTGGCAAGCGGAACATACTGCTGAGGACGTCCGTTCCGGTCTGATGTTCCTGTTCGCGATCGCTGCCATCTTCGGCTCAGCAGGTTCCTATCTTGCTGGTCGACTTATCGCAGAAAAGATCCCGATTTACTTCGTTGCGGTTGCGCTAGGGACATTCGTATTTGCGCCGATGTGGGGAGGAGGTCCAAACCACCGTGGTGCGTTGATGCTCGTTTCGGTGATCGCGACTACGTCACTCATGGCATCGCTAGCAACCGGCGTACTGTTTCGACGTATGTTGCGACAACGACTACTTGTCGATAGCATCGAATCCACTGCGCGAAATCGGTCCAACCCATAGGGCACTGACATGCTATTTTCGATCTGCGTGTTGCTTTGTATCGTCTTCATCACGGTGATGAATTGTGCATCGGCTGACCTTCCGTCCAAGGACAGATGGCCACCGATCTCAGAAGACGAGTTCATTCGACGCTGCTCACCGGGAGTCGATCGCGAGCGCGCCCTGAAAGTGCGACGGATCATCGCCGAACAACTAGGGGTGGACTACGAACGGGTTTATCCGGAGCAGAGATTTGTCGAGGATCTCGGGTGTTGAGTTCCGTCGCGACTGACAAGCGGCGGGGAGACGTAGCCTTCGCTGTGAATGTCCGGAAGCAGGTGAAGCTCACGCCAACACGCAAAGGGGCTTGCTCACGGTAGCTCTGCGTCTTTGTGGCTTTGCGGATCTCAGTTGTGCCAGACGCCCGCGGGCACCGTTTCACTGCGCACGCTGTGTTGAGCACAAACACGATGTCAGACTCACACAC
>JBCCUO010000602.1:0-3436 GCA_039196805.1 Planctomycetota bacterium
GGCGTTGCCATTGGCGCAGCGATCGGGGAATCGTTTGCCCGTCGCTAGGTCCCGCCCCATGCTTGCTCAGTCGTTCTCGGTTGACAGAGCCTCAGTGTTCAGCGATCGCACGGCGGAGGAGATTGCGAGTCATCTGCTGCAGTCGGGGGTCTTCTTGCGAGAAGTCTCCGCGAGCAGCGGGGACCGTTCCCGGCGGTGTCGATAGTGGCAGCGACCACCAACACGTCGCCGCGTTGAAGACAAAGTTTCCAAGCGGGCCGTCGTAGAAAAGCGCCGTGTACTCTTTGTCCAGCTGATTGCCGGCCGCGTCATTCACTTTACCCCGTGCGACGATGGTCAAGGAATCATCTTGTCGCAGCGGAGGTCCGTGGTATTCCCATCCCACCAACGATGGAATGGCGTCACCATTGGTCATCCCCGTTCCTTCGAACAACCAGTGGCTGTCGTCGACGACCGTCCAGTCGGTCAAACCGACTCCGTATGACGTCGCCCCCATCAACTGCTGTTCGTCTGGGAACCAACGGTTTCTAGACATCACACGGTGAGCGCGGCCATCGGGCGCGTCAGACAGGCTAAGCTCCCCGAAGACTGAATTGCCGGATAAGAACAGCAAGCTCACACCGGTATCGCGAGCCATCGTCACGTTGGCATGCATCTGTCGCGTCCAATATTCGTCATGACCGACCGACAAGAACGCCTTGGTTCGCGTTAGCAGGTGCGGGCGAAGATGCGTGTCCAGATTGGAGAGGTAGGTGACGTCATACCCTTCTCGTTCCAAGAAGTAGACCAGCGGAAACTCCCACATCAGGAATTCACCAGAGCCGACCACTTTGGTCGCATTCGCTTCCGTCATTGGCAGACCGTTGTAGTAGCGGGCGTATGGCCGGTCCATGCCGATCAAATTCGACCGTTTGGTCTCCCACTTGCTGCCACCGAAGTCGTAGAGCGAGTTCCAGCGCGGCCAGCGGTTGTACGCTTGCCAAGTGAAGTCGGAAACTTGCACGACCAAGTCGGCTTGCCGTGAATCACGGACGACGAAAACGATGTAGGACTCAGGGCCGTTGTCACTCAGCGAGAGTTTTCCCAAGTAGACACCTGACACCCACGTCGTGGGGATCGGCATTCGAAAGGCGGGCGACCAGTTGCAGGCCAGCAAATCACGCTCACCCTTGATCGGTTCGGGTTGCGGGGACCCTGTCAGCTGGTCTATCGAGAGCACTTTCCGGGCGCCGCGACCGCCGTAGTAACCCATGCGATAGATGTCCAACCGATAGGTGGCCGCTTGAGCGGTCGAAACGAAGACGGTCAGCTCCTCTCCTGTATGATACGACAGCTGAGAACAGTAGCCTTCGATCGCCCGGCTTCGATGCGTCCCGACTTCGATCTGAATGTTGGAAAGCTGCCAGTCAGTGCTGCCCTCACGCTGATTCTCCAGGGCGATGACTCCAGGTTCGTCGGCCACGACCGTCAAAACCAATCCTTGAATCAAGAGTATCGAAGCGAGGAGACATCTCATGGTGATGGATCGTGTTTCAAGGGAACGAATCAGCCAACATTCCGGGCAAGCGATCAACTTACACCTCTGCGAGCACTCAGTGTTGTGTCGTCGTGCCATGCATGCGGAAGGACCTCATGCAACACCAAGTGCTTTGGCGACTCTCCATCCGCCAAGAATCGCAACGACCACGATCACCGTACAAGCAGACGTCATCGAGGCCTTGGAGAGCGGATTGCCGGTCACTTTCGACTGACGCTGGACCACTACCAACATCAAAGTCGCCGCGATCGGCAACAGGAGCCCGTTGGCAACTTGAGCGACCAAGATCGACGCGACCGGGCTCCTGCCAAATACAATCGCGAATGTCGATCCGATCGCCAGGACTGCAAGGGCAATCGACCGAAACCCGCGACTGCATAAATCGGTTGGCAACCCCAGGCATCCACACACTGCGTACGACGTCGCCAGCGGCGCCGTCACGGCGCTGGTCATCCCCGCACCGAAAAGTCCGATCGCAAAGGCGTACGTGCAAAACGGGCCTAGGGCTGGCCTCAGTTGCTCTGACATCTGGCCTGGAGACTGCAGCACAAGTCCCTGGTCAAAGAACGCACCGCAGGCTGTCACCAAGATCGCGGCGGTCACGAACCCGCCCAATCCGATGGACGCAAGCGTATCGAGACGAGATCGGTTCAGTCTTTGTGCCAGCGGAAGACCATCCCATGCGCCGGCCGATCGGCTGGAGTGAAGGAACAGGTTGTACGGCACGATCGTCGTGCCGATCATGGCGATCACCAAAGAGATGTTGTCTGATGCGACATGCGGAATCAAAGCTCCCTTAGCAACACGATCCCATGACGGCATGGCCAAGCATGCCGTGACCATGAAGGCGACACTCAGCATCAACACCAGGGCCAGCAAGCCGTTTTGCAACCAGCGGTCTCGGCCGGAAAGGATCGCCCCGGTAGCAATCACTGACAGCACCACGACCCAAACGGATGTCCTGCCGCCAAAGATCGCTGACAGTCCGATGACCGCGCCGGTGATGTTACCCGTCTGGTAGGCGGCGTTCCCTGCACCAATGGCAACGATGATCAAAAATAGTGTAGGACGCAGCCAGACGGATTGGGCCAGGCCCGTGCGAAGGGATTCACTGAGTCCCATTCCCGAGACGATGCCAAGTCGACCGGCGACGGATTGCAGCAGGACCGCGCCGGTGGTGGCCAGCAAGACGGTCCACAGCAATCCGCATCCGTATTGCGCTCCCGCTTGACTGGCCGTGACCACGGTTCCCGGCCCGATGAAAGCGGCAGTTACCAGAATCGCCGGCCCGGACCATCCCCGTGTGCGGTTGCGTCCAGGGGAGGCCGAGTCACTCACGGATGATCCGCTCCACCTTCGGTGATTGCGTAAAGGGCAAACGTTGCCAGCCAGTGATCTCCTTCGTAGTGCCCACTATTGACGTAGGCCAAGCCCGCCGACAAATGGTTTTCTGCACTCGTTCTCAAGACGTCACGTAGCGGATGGTTGAAGGGCAATGCATGGGCGACCGAACGCATGCACCAGGCGCGATTCAAGTTCAGTCCAGCCAGATGGACCAACTTGCCGTCGGTCATGTCGCTGACGTTGACAGGCGCGATCGTGCCATCCAGCAACTGAACGGATACGTTCGGAACAAAACTATCGAACCATTTTGTGAATCGACTGGGCGATAGAATGCGTCGCATGAAGTCGGCTTCATTCCACGCCGAGGAAAAGAAATCGAAGCCGGACGGTTCATACTGGACCGGATAACCGACATCACTCAAGTAGTAAGCCCGGCCGCGTTCGACGACGAGTCTTTCCAGGTCATCGTTGTCCGTCATTCGCGCGTAATCCAGGATCTGTCCCAGCGCGAATCCAGTGTCGGTGTGTTGCCCGGTTCGAATCGGAAAGGTCAAC
>JBCCUO010000603.1:0-3431 GCA_039196805.1 Planctomycetota bacterium
GACATCCTTGGGCCCGATCAGCTTCACAAAGAACTTTGGCCCCTCTTCCTTTTCCATCAAAATGGCAGCCAACATGCCATACCCTTTCTGCACGGGCGATCGCATGCCTGCATAGTCTCCTTCCAGTTCGACCAGCTGAGCGTTCCAGCTACCCAGCTTCATCTTTTCCGTTTTTGGGTCCGTTCCGTTCTTGAACTGCATCTTCCACCGGGCCACGTTGGCATCGACTGATCCGCCCGCAGCCATCATCGTCATGCGAGCCGTTTTGATCCTCTCGCCATCAGGCAACATCGCGTTGAATTCCGCCTGAATCATGCTCATCTTCGGTGGAACGCTCTTGAAGCTCTTGGGAACCGTCAACTGACCGGATCCCAAGACCTTCACCGTCATCTCCTTTTCCTTCTTGGCATCATCCGCGGTCACCGCGACGGCCGGCAGCAGGGCAAAGAGCATCGCCAACGTCAGCATCCAGTTCATGGTTTTCATCACAATCACTCACTTCAAGGAAATCGAGCAGGCCCGGCAGGCCAAGAATCTATCGATCGTAGCTTAGCGCGACCATTCGTCGGCAGTGCCCACGACTTGGCTGGTTTGTCGCGTGAATTGTCCAGTCATGACAATCACCAGCGCGGCAAGTAACAGTAGCGACAGAATGACCAGCACAGCCAACATCGTCCAGCGCCGCTTCATCGGTTTCGTTCGCCGCCTGACTTCCGTCCGAACCGACTCGGGGGTAACCGCCTCTGGTTGGGTCGTCTCAGGTTGGTTGGCCGCTTGTTCGGCGGACTCCCCTTCAGGCTTCGATCCCCGAGGAGGCGCCGGGGCTGGCCTTGAGGCGTTTGAGTCGCCAGGGACCACCGCTGGGGCGGTCGAACGAGCGACCGTCGCGTCATCTGATCGATCGACAGCGTGCTCGGCCAATTCCGGAAAAGCCTCGTTCGCCTGTCGCCATTGAGGCCAACCGTCTCGCCAAACCAACGCCGTCGCGGCGATTCGACCCTCGCTAGCCCATTGACGAAGCACTTCCGTCGTGGCTGGCCCAAACTGACCACCGGATGGGGGGCGAACGTACCAAGTAGCCTCCGCATCGGCTTCCGCGAGCAGCGAGATCGCACCACTCTTGGTCACCGGCTGATGTTGCGCTGGCGATCCGGAAACCGGGCTTGGCTCGGAACGATCTTCGGTCGATTGACCTTCGTTCTGCGTCCCCGAGTCGCTCGGGCCCTCCGTCTCGGCGGCCTCAGATGACGGCTTTGCAGTCGCAACGGCTGCCGAGTCATCCAACGGCAGGGAGAAGTCCGCGTCTTGGGCGGGGATCCGAAACTTCGTCGCGCAATCGGGACAGACGCCCCTGCGACCAGCCAACTCCTGCTTGACGTTCAGTCGCTTTCCGCACTGGTGGCAAGCAAACCGGACGCCCATACAAAACCTGACTCAAACTCAATTCGTAAGCGAACAGACGGTTGTCCACTGCCTAGACGTCACTGTTCAAAAACCGTGCTGATCGCCCCATGATAATCGCTATTGAATCGACTCGCATGAGGCGCCCCTGAGGAGCCAACGCCGCGCACGGCCCCAGCCAACTTCATTTGGGCTGTGGCAATGGAAGCAGTGGGAATCGAACGCGTAGGTCGTCGCAAGTCACTTCACTCATCGGCACGAACGTTCCCACCGTTCGTTCGCTGCCCATTGCGCAAGCCTTCTCGATGGGGTAGTACTGGTTGTATTCGCGACGCCGTCGGTTGACGCTGTCCAAGTCCACGTCATTCAGAAAGTGTTCCCAAGATCGATTGAATCGCTGCGCTGAATCTCGAAATTGCATCAGTACGCCGCGCCCCGTCCAGGATCGCTCGTGGTACGCCGGAAGCGAGGCTGACCAGAGAAGGTGCAATTCGCGAAGTTGCCCGGCCACCTGCGGGTTACGAAGCATCTTGCCGATTCCAGTCCAATCGGTGCCAAGTTGGGCGACCATGGCCGACATTCGTTTTCGAGGCCACTGCAACAGGGCCTCATACTTGACCTCGCAGGAAAGCAGAAGCCTTTCCCAAGCCGCCTGGGTCGATCGGGCCCTCTGAACGAAGGCAGGTTCCTCGCCCAATTCGGCCAGCAGCTTCAGAAACTCGCCGCGTGACCCTTCGTAGTCGATCATTCCGGGACCCCAGCTTGGTTGCGTCGCGAAGAGCGTTTTTCGCGACGATTCTCATGACTCTCTACGCCATCATACGCGAACCACGCATCCGGAACCGCAATCTCAGGAATCTGGTTCGCCCATCGAGCGAAGCATTGACATTGAGCCGGATCGGCTGAAAACTACCGGGCCCTGGGAAGGAGTCTTGGGCAAGGGATGCTCAGCCGCAGACACAAAGGAAAGGGCTCCTCAATGGTGAAAGCCGACGTATGGCGGGTTTTTGTACGCGAGTGTGCTTCCTTATTGCTGGCTGGTCAGCTGACCAACGAGCACCTTCGGCAGGCGATCAAGGATCCGCATTTGCGGAATGCGTTTCATTCCTATAGTTTCCGATTGAATCTGGTTTCGGCTTGCGAACAGGTGAGGCCGTCGTCAACACGGAATCCGGCGCTGATGCTTGAGATCGATGCCGCGGATCGCCGCATTCGCAAGTTCTTGGATTCGGGCACCCGCTTAGCTGATTCGATCCGCCCCAGCCCCTCGGGCATCGCGTAGTCAAAGCCGGCCGGCGACGAGTCCCGATCAAATACTTCACTTTCCGAACGGCGTATCCTACCTTCCCAGTTGCGACCGGCGAGTCAGGCTTGGGGCCATTGGTAGGCACCAACGGAAGTTTGCTGACCGCCGTCATGGGCGCCGAAGTCAGGCTGCTGTTGCGCGACAAAGGTGAGTTTGAGTTCGATTACACGGACAAGGTTCGGCAACAAGCTCGCACCCATCTCGGTGCTTGATCCACCACCTTCGGTCGCTGCTTTCTGGCGAATCGGTTTGCTCCGAGACCTACTTTGCGCCAGGCGAAACCGAGGGGCATCCCACCATTGGTGACACCGCCATTGGTGACACCGTCATTGTTTTGAGCGACCACGGAGTCCGCTCACGATCGCTGGGTCCGTCTCCGTACCGCCCAATCAGCAATCCCGAGTTCAGCAAGTTGATCGATGTTGAACCCGAGTGGATTGGAAACGGAGCCGCCTCGCGACCGAAAGCGGACGCCTGGAATACCATGAAGCTGACCAGGAAAGGCGACGACGTCGAGATCTCCCTCAACGGCGAACAAGTTGGTCGTCTGAAGCGTTCCGGCGAACTCCCCCTAGGCTTCTATCGTCGGGGGCACCACAAAGCCCGAATTTGCAACATCGTTTTAACCGGCGACTGGCCAACTGAGGTGCCGGAAGACCTGCTGGAGCGGTTGGGCGTCAGATAGCCTGTGCACCACAAAGTGCGACGGCGAACTCGTGGACGC
>JBCCUO010000604.1:0-3427 GCA_039196805.1 Planctomycetota bacterium
AGTCGCGATACCGCCACGCGTAGATCATCAAGACATCCCGACTGCTGCCGGCTGACTCGCCGTAGCGGGCCACGTCCAACCAGTGACGGCCCCAGCGTTCACCAAAATGATCGGAAGCAAGTAGGTCGTCGACGATTTGAGCGTAGTGCTCTGCGGAGGGATTGGCGGTGAAGCTGGCAATCGCCACCGGCGAAGGCGGCAGGCCGATCAGATCGAAGTAGACCCGACGTAACAGAACCTCGGGTTTCGCATCCGAATTGGGAGACAAGTTCGATTGCCGCAACCGAGCCAAGACGTAGCGGTCGACCTCGGTCAGCGGCCAATCAGACTTGTTAGCATGCGGAACAGCCGTCACACGAACCGGCTGAAAAGCCCAGTGATCTTCGGCGACCGACTTGGGACTCGCTGTTGGCTTGCCGGTTCCCATCGAAGCGGTGGAGGTTGGATCCTGAATTCGAGGATCGGGGGCACCGAGAGAGACCCAGCGGCGAAAGTCCGCGATCACGTCGTCCGGCATCTGTTGGTCGGGCGGCATCTCCAGATCACGGTACTCGATCGCTTGTATCAGCAAACTCGCAGCGGGTTTTCCAGGACGAATGGCGGCTCCCATCTCGCCCCCGCGACGGATGGCGTCACGCGAATCGACCAACAGGTCACCACCGATGTCGTCCGAGTCGGTGCTGTGACACTCGTAGCAGTATCGAATCAATGCTGGCCGAACCCGCTTCTCGAACAACTCAAGCCCACGTTGCCGGCCCGCACCGTCGTCGGCACACGCGTCGTGGCTGAAGGCCGACGCCATGATCATGAACGTGACGACCGAAACGGTAAGTGACAGCGCACCGGCTCGCACTCGTGGCAACACTTGCCGCATCGAGTTTTCCACGGACCTTTGGAGGGAGACAGGTAGGGATTGGGCGACCTGTCGGGGGTGGGTAAAGGCGGGGGGAGCGGGCGGCGGTATCGTCACGCCAGGGGCTAGGGCGTCGCAAGCCAAGTTCCACCCGCTGCACTGTCAATGTACTCGTTTGTTCGCCCGGATACAAATTCTCACAGGCATCACATCTTGCGATGGCGATTGATGCTGCTCGCGATAGCGATCGAGTCTCCACGCTATAGCTATTGGAGCCGCCTCGGAAACACGGGGACCTTTGCCGACGTCTTGCCAACCTCATAGCCTCCCAAGGATCAGCAAAACCGTCCAAGCGTACCAAACCGAACCCTCTTTGATTGCGAGCGGCGTCCCAATGAATCCAGCGCAGATCCTTCTGACGTCCCTCGTGGTTGGGATCACGTCGCTCTCACTCTCGACGACGCTTCGGGGCGAGAACGGCGTTGGGGATTGGCCCCAGTTCCGAGGTCCGAACGGCAACGGCTTCTCCATTCAGGATCACCCGCTGCGATGGGATGCCACCAACAACGTTGCCTGGTCCGTCCCGATCGCCGGCGGTGGATGGTCTTCACCGGTCACGATTGGGAACCGAGTGTTCTTGACGACCGCCGTGTCCAGCAACGATTTGCGACCCAAGGGTTGGGGCGAGGGGGTCTCGTCGATGCGATCCTTTTACTCGTCCAAGCCGCCCAGTGAACCGCTGTCGTTTGAAGTTCACTGCCTGAGCCTCGCCGACGGTCAACCACTGTGGGAAAAGCGAGTCGTTTCACGGAAACCGGCTCACAAGATCCATCCGTCGAACTCGTACGCCACCGAGTCGCCAGTGACTGACGGAAAAAACGTCTACGCTTACTTCGCGTCGGTGGGTGTGGTAGCCCGTCTGGACATCAACGGCGAATTGGCCTGGCAACGAGAGCTCGGGACCTACCAAACATCCAACGACTTTGGGACCGGCAGCTCGCTAGCCATCCTTGGCGACAAGCTGTTCGTACAGTGCGACAACGAGGAGAAGTCGTTCGTCGTGGCTTTGGACTGTCTCACCGGCGAGGACGTTTGGAGGGTGCCGCGAACCAGTCGGACCAGTTGGAGCTCACCCGTCGTTTGGAACAATCGTTTTCGGTCGGAGTTGGTCGTTTGCGGCAGTGGCATGGTGACCGCGTACGACCCAGAAACCGGCAACGTCCTGTGGAACCTGACGGCCTCGGGCGGAGCCTACAGTGCATCACCGACGTTTGATGATGACCGAATCTACTTTGGAAATAGTGGTCGGAATAGTCGAGGCCCATTGGTGGCTGTGAATGCCGGTGCGAAAGGTGAGCTGACGCTGGACACGATCAACGACGACGGACTGGCGTGGCTTCAAGAGGCTTCGGCCCCGGCAATGTGCTCCCCCGTCGTCGCAGCAGGTCGACTGTATGTCCTTAGCCGAGGCGTGCTCAGCTGCCACGATGTGGAAACGGGCGAGCGTCTGTATCGCCAACGCATGAAGAACGGATCTGGTGTGACATCGTCACTTTGGGCGGCGGACGACCAGGTCTTTGCGTTGAGTGAATCAGGTGAGACGACCGTCATCAAAGCTGGTGACCGATTCGAGCAACTTGCCACCAACCAGTCGGACGGACTCTTCTGGTCGACACCATCGGTGGCTGGCGAATCGTTATTGCTACGCGGAGCAACGAAACTGATTTGCATCCGCAAGTGAAGGCTCATGCGACACGGTGGGCAACGTGCAGAAGACAGGTGTTTCGAACGCGGATCGTTTCGCCCGCTTGCTTCAAAACGCGTCCAGCGCAATCTAGAAATCGCAAACGCTGCTCAGTGGGCATGCGGATGTACGGCGAAAGTGTTTGAACAAATCCGAGATAATCATCTGGCGTGGTGTTGCGGACGGTTTGTTGGGACGACTCAGTCGGACGGCTGAACAATCCGCTCTCGCACAGTGGTTCGATCACCCGCTGCTGAATGTTCTGTTGGTGCTCCGGTTCGCTGTAGTCACCAAAGTAGAACGGCTTCTTCAGTCCGCACGTTTTCGCGATATCGCTACGAATCTCATCGGCCGGTTCCGGAGGAAGGTTCCAAAACAGGATTAGTGCTCCCCCAGGACGCAAAATGTCATGGACTTTCTGGATCATGCCGTCGCCCAGTGCCCAATGGAACGAGGACGCAGCTAGCACGGCGTTGAACGATCGCGAGTCAGGTTGGTAGTCAGCCAACGTTGATTGCTGGATGGAGACCCGGTCGAATTCACGACACACCTCACTAGCGACGCGTCGCATACCAGCGGAGGGTTCCAAGCAGTGGATCTGAAAACCGGCTTGCGCGAAGGGCACTGTCGCGGTAGCCGGACCACACCCGATCTCCAGCAACTCATCACCATCCGTCAGCCTGGCTAACTCGATCGCCTGACGAACCAAAGATGGCGGGTAGTCGGGTCGATGATCGCGATACAGGGAAGCGACACCGGAGTAGAGCTCGGTTTCGTCCACGCCGGGTTCCGGTTTGCAGCGTTGGTGATCGCTGGACGGCTGTCGGCTC
>JBCCUO010000605.1:0-3426 GCA_039196805.1 Planctomycetota bacterium
CGCCCTCATGCGGATGTTGGTGAAGTACACCGAATGCACGGCGGTCAATGCAAACCATAACGCCCAGCCGGAAAGCCAAGGCATCTGAAGCAGTCGACCCCGCCACCGCATCAGCGCGATCAGCAAGCAGCCATAGATGAAAAAGTAGTAGACGCCCACCCCGGCAATCAGTGCCCAACTTCGATTCGGTGTCTTCTGCGGCAGTGGTGACCATAACCGATCGACTCTAGCCAGCGCCGACCAAGCGAACTGGATCGGATGTCGACGCATGAACGACTTGGCCGCGAGACTCATTCGACGATCGTCCTCCAGTTCATCGTATGGAATCGGCTTCGGTTCAACGCTTTTCCATTCCTTGCGCCAGAACGTTTCGTCCGTCGGATCCTGCAACTCGGCTCGATGCGCATGGGCGCTCAGAAACGCGGTGGCGTCCCATGCCTCCAACCATCCGGCGTTCTGAGGAGGGCCGCCCGCAAGATAGTCGTACATCGACGGATTGTTTGCCAGCAGCATCGTGTAGCCACCGTGGCTGGTGGCCCAAACCGGATGCCCCATCACTCGCCAGTTGCGAATCGTCCATCCACCGATCGCTCCACCAACGACCAGCACGATCAACAATGCGACCCAAGTCGCTCTCTGGCGGTGTACCAAGAATCGTCCAGCGATCACGAGCATCACCAAAACGACCGCAGCTGCCCAAACCAGGAACGTCGGACGACAAAGAACGGCCGCTGCCAGCAGGGACGCCAGAGCCAGGGCACATGCAAACCCCTGCCCTGCCCCGCTGTGACGACCGGTCGATCCTGGTGTCCAAAGCTTGATCCATACCAGCATCGCGGCGGCCGTCAGAGCCACAGCCAAGGTCTCTGTCATCACCTGAGTGGACGCCCGCAGCAGAATGGGATCGACCGCCACGAAAACGCCCGCCAACAACGAGATCACTCGTCGACGGCGATGAGGCAACTGCCAGGAGGCGAGCAGCATCTCGCTTGCCAACGAAGTACAAACCACCGCGACGATGCCCAACGACACGTGCAAGATCGCAACGGAAGCCAACGGCAATTGGCCTTCCCTGATCAGCAAACTGAGCATTGCCGGGTACAGTGGCGGTCGAAATGCGGTCGGCTGCGTCTGGCCCATCGCATCGGTCAGACCATAGACTCCCGATTCCGACAGCGTCTGCGCGATCGCGCGGTACGCATCGGGATCGGCCGCTAGTGCATCAGGATTGATCGCCAGGAACGTTGCTCGTATCAACAGGCCAAGCAACGCAGCGATGGCAACGCGCCACGTCCTCCCTTCATCCATTAACCACCCACCACGACGCTGTCGTATTGCCGCCTTGGCGGATGATGGTGGCGTGGAATCCAACGAGGTAACTCCGAATTGGTCGCGACGCTGGTTCGCTATCGCTGGGCTGGGTTGATCGTAGCCACTCTATTGTTCGCGGTAGCCTGGCCCGTTTCCAGGCGACTGGAGATGGATCGCAGCCTGACGGCGCTATTCGCGCCCGATGATCCGACGCTGACCGATTATCAGTCCCTGCAGAAGACGTTTGGCGGCAACGTCGTGGCGATGCTGGTTTATCGCGATGACGAGTTGATGACTCCATCTGGCCTGCGGCGCAACAAGTTGATTAGCCAACAGGTCGCAGGCACCGTGGGCGTTCGTGGTGTCCTATCACCCAGCCGACTGAATGAAGCCCTGCAGATCATTCGTCCATCGCTACCGATGCCCGGCAAGGGTGCCGCGAGCCCGCCTCCCCTGTTGCGTGCCGACGACACGATTGCGCAAGAGTTTGTGTCGCTTTTCGATGGCTATACGCATTCCGGCGATCGGACCTACGCCGCCATCGTCGCGATGCTGGACGTCGACCACCCGCCCGAGACGATCGATCAACTTCGCGAACTCACGCGTGACCTACCTGACTCCATCGATCGCGCCGAGTTGGTGGGGGAACCCGTTTTGCTGCACGATGGCTTTCGATTGATCGAACGCGATGGAGACCGCCTGGCCCTTTGGACGATCGCTCTGTTGTCCCTGGTGATTGTGCTCTCACTACGCGACATTCGATACGTTGTATTGACCGTCACGTTGATCGTCTGGACTAACACGACAACTCGGGCCGCGTTGGTGCTGCTGGGGATCCAACTGTCACTGGTGTCATCGATCTTGCTAGCGATCGTGACCGTGGTCGCTGTCACGGGGATCTTGCACCTCGGCGTGCGGCAACAAACGCACCGGAGACGTGGCAAAAGTCTGCTTCTCAGCACAACCCGCGCGTTAGCGCTGTTGACCACCCCGATTCTGTGGACCTGCGCGACCGATGCCGCCGGGTTCGCATCCCTGTCTTCGTCGCGCATCCTTCCGGTGCAACAGTTTGGATGGATGATCGCGATCGCTGCGACGTTGGTCGCCTTGGGCACACTGTTGCTCGCACCGTTGATGATGAGCGTCCCGGTCCCCCAGCGGACACTGTTCCAACACTTTTCGGGTCGCTTGAGTCGGCGGTCGCGGCGCTGCGGACATGCCCTGGCCGCTCAGAGCATTCGGTACCGCTACGCGATGATACCAGCGACGGCGATCGCCGCGGCGATTGCGTTGGTGGGGACCCTGGCCCTGGAAACGGAAACCAGCTTTCTGAACAACTTTCGCCACGACAGCGAAATCGTGCAGGCGTACGACGTGGTGGAACACAAACTGGGCGGATCAGGGGTCTGGGACGTCGTCCTGCCAGCGCCCCGCATGCTCTCCACCGACTATTTGGATCAAGTCCGTGCACTGGAGAGCAACCTGCGTGACATCCGGGTCGGCAATGCGAGACTGACCAAGGTGCTTAGCCTGGCGGACGCGGAAGCCATTGCTGCCCAGATCCCGCTGCTGTCGTTTGCTCCCCCGAGCGTGCGTTTGGCCGGCATGCGAACGGCGATGCCCGTGTTCTGCGATGCGCTCCTGACCTCGGCGGGCAGCGAGGAGAGTCCACAGCTTCGCATCATGATGCGAAGCAACGAGCAGTTGTCCGCACCTACCAAGCTGCAACTGATTGCCGCCGTCCAGCAAGCAGTGGCATCGGCAACGTCAACGGAGAAGTGGAAGGAAGTCTTCCGGAATGACGCGATCGACCAGACGGATGCCGTGGAACCCGTCGAAGCCAAGGTCACCGGCTATTACGTAATGATGTCTCAGTTGGTCAGTCAATTGGTCGGTGATCAGTGGCGATGCCTCGCGGTGTCAGCACTCTCTGTCTGGTTACTGCTGACCATCGCCGCTCGCTCGATCCGTCAGTCCACGGCCGCGATGCTGCCCAACCTGATTCCCGCATTGGCGGTGCTGGCCCTGGCGGGAACGCTGGGCGGCAAGATGAACATGGGCGCCGCGATGATCGCAGCGGTCTCAATCGGCCTGTCGATCGATGGGTCGGTTCAC
>JBCCUO010000606.1:0-3424 GCA_039196805.1 Planctomycetota bacterium
GGCTGGCGCCATGCGGCTGATGGGAGTGGCGCGATTGGCATGAGCCGCAGTGCGCGAGCACGCGGGTTTTTGCGCGCTTGGCAGAACCCGTCAGGCTGCCGCCAAGCGGCTGATGGGCGTGACACGGCCGGTCAGTAGGACCACCGTCGTGATCATCGTAGCCGATCAGCAACTCGGCTAGGTCTTTCGACGCCTCTTCAGCTGCGACTCCGTCCCGCATCCAGGAGAGCTTGTAGTTTTTGCTTTAGCTCCTGAGCAGTGCCCGGATGATCGTCGATCACGTTCTCTGTCTCTCCCGGATCGGAAGCCAGGTTGAACAGTTGATACTGTGGAACCTGTGATCCTTTCAGCCGTAGGTGACGGTTCTTTGAACGCATCGAGTCGTGGCGTTGGAGTTTCCAGTCACCAACTCGAAACCCGTAGTTCCCACCAGCACCATTGTCTTGCTGGATCAGGTGATCACGCCCTTTGGCGTTGGCATCGTTGAGTAGCGCCGGCAGAACGTCAAAGCTATCCAGGCAACCGTTGTCGGGAATCGATACTCCGCACAGCGATGCGAAGCTGGCTGCCAAATCGATCGTGCAGACCATTTGATCGCTGTCGCCCGGTTTGATTCGTCCGGGCCAGCATGTGATCAGCGGTGTCCGCGTGCCGGCTTCGTAGACGTTGTACTTGCCGCCCTGGTACGGACCGGCCGGGCGGTGATCGCCCAGTTTCTCGATCGCTTCGTCTTTGTAACCGTCATCCAAAACCGGACCGTTGTCACTGCAAAAGACAATCAGAGTGCTGTCTGTCAAACCTTGTTTCTCCAACTCCGCCGTTAGCTCGCCGACGCACCAATCCAATTGGGCGATCGAATCTCCGCGCCAGCCCAGCTTCGTCGCGCCCTGAAACCGCTCGTGGGGGACTCGGGGAACGTGCAGATCGTGCGACGAAAAGAAAAGGAAAAACGGTTCGTCCTTGTGCTGCTGGATCCATTGCCGCGACTGCTTGACCCATTCGTCGGCCAGGTCTTCGTCGCGGAATCTCGCTTGATGTCCACCCGTGTAAAAACCAATCCGGCTGATCCCGTTGTGGATGGTCGCGTTGTGGCCATGTGACCAGTCCATCTTGAGCGTCTCGCGATGCGACTTACCTGTCGGATGATCTGGACTGGGTTTCTGCTTTCCGACCCAGAGCGGATCGGCGGGGTCAAGATTCAAGACACGTCGATCCTGGACATAGACCTGGGGCACACGGTCATTGGTCGTCGGCAAGAGGAAGCAGTGATCGAATCCGATGTCGAGGGGCCCCGGTTTCAGTTCATCGTTCCACTGTGGCCCTTGCTCGCCTCCAAGACCCAGGTGCCACTTACCAATGACGGCCGTTTTGTAGCCGCCCGATTGCAATAGGCCGGGCAGCGTCGGTGTTCCCGGTTGAATCAGTGCGGGACTGTTGGGGGGCGCAATTCCGGTTCCTTTGGTTCGGAAGGCATACGAACCGGTCAGAAACGAGTAGCGCGTGGGTGTGCAGGTTGACGCGGAGCAATAGCCGCTGGTGAAGCGGCAGCCTTCGGTCGCCAAACGATCGATGTTTGGCGTTTCCAACTCCGTCGCGCCGTAGCAGGACAGGTCACCATATCCCAGATCGTCCGCCATGATCACGATGATATTGGGACGATCAGCGGCATGGACGACGACCGCCGCGATCAGGATCGACGCGATGGCCAACCCACGGAAGAGAGTTTGTGATGCGTGCACGCTAGAGCTATCGAAAACGAGTGAGAGACTTTGGTCGTACGAGTCCAGCCTGCAGAAGCAGCCTGCGGGCGGGCTCAACCGATTTCCCCATCATAGCAGCGACCGAGCCTTGGGTTCGACTAAGCGATGAGCTGCTATCGGGATCCCCTTGAACCGGTCTGCTGTGGTTGACGTCTGGAAATTCCACACGTGTCGATTGTGACGACGGTGTTCCGAAAAAAGACGTTCCCAATCGTCCTCCACGTCCGGTGGCCCCGGCAGCACTCGTTTCGATTCAGACGACAAGGTCGAGCGGACTCGCTCAACCCACGTCGGGCGACTTGCGGAAGTGTGCCATAGCGACCAGCTTTCAGCTTCAATGATGCGGTCGACCGTCGCCGAGACTTACGCGCTCAGAAAGGTTGTCGGCAATGCGGATTGTAGGGCACGCCCGACCTGCATGCCGATGGCGAGGTGGGGCGGGTCGATCCCAGCAATCAAGGAATGATTATCCAGGGAAGTCCCGGAGATCGACTTCCTGAACGAACGAGTGAGAACGAGCAAGAGGCGAAAGAGATGAATCGTTGGTTAGGGACAATCGCGGCGGGGGCACTCGCCTTCTCAGTCGGGCTTTCAAGTGATCGGTCCGCAGCGGCCTCCGATTGCTCTGCTGGTTGCTGCGACACGTCGATCTTGGCATGTGACACATGCTGCGACAGTGGTTGCGATGCTTTGGGGTGCGGTAGCTGTGGTAGCGACAGCCGCTTCGGATCGATCACCGAAAAGCTGGACCAGATCTCTTGGATCAATCCAAGTGACCGATGCTTCGATGACTTCATCAGTCCGATGATCAACTTCGTCTTTTTCGAAGACCCTCGGACGGTCACGGAAGTTCGGCCAATCTACGTCAATCATTGGGTGCCCAACACGATTGGCAACGCAATTCCGGCTGGAGGATCGATTCAGCTTTACGCGATGCAGTTTCGTATCGCGCTCACCGAGCGACTCAGTCTGATCGCGGTGAAGGACGGCTTCATCGTCGATCAGACCGAGGGGGCTTTGGACACGTTGTTGGACGATGGCTGGGCCGACGTGACGGCCGGTTTAAAGTACAACTTGCTTCGCGACCCGAAGTCAGGAACGCTGCTCTCGGCTGGGTTCACTTATGAGTTACCGATTGGCAGCACATCCGCCCTTCAAGACGTCGGCGACGGTGAGTTCCACCTTTTCGCGACTGGCGGTCAACGCTTTTGCGGTGGTAACGCTCACTGGTTGTCCAGCTTCGGCTATCGACTTCCTGTTGACCGTGCGGTCCAGAACTCGGCCGTTCACTGGTCGAATCACTTCGACGTCAAGTTGACTGACCGAACCTACTTTGTCACCGAAGTCGCCTGGTGGCACTGGACCGACGACGGCGACACCGGAGCAGCCTTGGGCGTTGCTGGTCAGGACCTGTTCAACCTGGCGGTGACTGATGTGGACGGCAACGATCTGGTCACGCAAAACGTTGGCTTGAAGTTCAAACCGACACGTGCTGTGGAAGCAGGGATCGCATACGAATTCCCACTGACCGACTTCCAGGACGTCATCGAAGGACGATTGCAGTTGGACATGATCCTTCGCTACTAGGCACGTCTAGTAAACGGCGTATCGGGGAAGAGGGGTCAGGCACCGATAGCCGGAACGGCCCTTCGGGTGCTTCGCAC
>JBCCUO010000607.1:0-3419 GCA_039196805.1 Planctomycetota bacterium
AGCTGAACTTCGGGCGGGACTGTGCGCGGCCAAAGCGATCCTCGACTACAACCGGCTATGGCGAGACGTATTGGACGGCTTCGTCGAACCCGATCCGACACCCAATGATGCGGATCTGACATCGGCGACCGGTGCCGTCAGCCGCGTGCCAGTCGATCCCACTGACGTGGACCCGGACCAGGAACCAGATTCGGACTCGCAGGATTCCCCGCCGCCTTCGTCGGTGGCCGGCGACGAACCCGATGCGACGTCGGCGGATCGAATCCCGGAACGACCTGCGCGAACGATGTCACCTGTCGCTGATGATCAACTTCCGGTCGGCGAACTGTTCGCTGTTTACGAGGTCCACTCTGCTGTGACGCCAAAGTTCTCCGGATCCAACGCGCTGATCGACATGCAGCGATGGTTCAGCGGCCTGAACTCGCGCTCGATTCGGATCGCATCCAAACCCAGTGGTGAGATCTCGTTCCGGCTCTCCGGCGAATCCCTGCAGGACTACCGTCAACAGCTTCAGCAAGTCGGCGGCGATCCCACGCTTGTCCAGGCAACTCAATTCCGCAAGGGGCACCGCTATCATCAGATCGGACGCGTTTCACTCCCAACCGGACAACAGATGCCGTACGTGCTGTTGCTGGTTTTCAAAGAGGTCACGGATCAATCGCCTGATTCGCCAGTTCCAGTACCGATACGTCCGTTGACGAACGACTGGTGGCGTCGACTCCAGTTGTCCCAGACGGAGTCTCTTGGGGCCTGGTCAGTCGACGATGGCAAGGGCGGTCGATTGGCCTTGGGTCCGCTGGTTTATAGCGGCGAAACCGGATGGTCCTCCGCCGCGCGACAGGCGGCGGCTGACTTCATGAAGCAGTTCGGTCTCGGATTCCTCCAGCAGTAGCGTGCCAGCGATGCGTTTTGCCTTTTGCGTCTTGCTTGGAATGGGGATGCCGCTCACGGCATCCTTCGCAGTGGACAACGCGAACAGCGACAGCTCGTTGCGGACGGCGTTCTATGGCATCGTGCCGCGTGTGACCACGGACCAACAATTGCTGGCTAATAGGGATTGGAAAAACGGGAGGCCACTCAAGATCACACCGCAGGAGACCATCGCGAACTTGCGAGAGTACCGCTTTGGGATTTGGCCACAGATCCGCGTCGGGATCTCGTACGGCGGAATCGTCGAGACGATTGATGTTTGGGCACCCGACCGGACGCGTGCGGACGAGTTGGTGGAGGTGTTTGGTCTGGAACCACCGGTGCCGGCGCGGGACGCGGCCGTCCTGGTTTCAACCCATCCGTACTTCGGGTTTCGACCAACGGAATTCGCACAGTACGTCTGCCCTCGGTCGGGCGTGACGCTGTTCATGCAGCTGATTGATGGTCAGCGCTACGTCGAGCTGATCCGGTTCCATCAGCCTTTCCGGACAGCTTGGGGGCGAGGGCTGCGATGGTGGGCGGAGTCCGAACCGTGGTTAAGTGTCGATCAACGTCACTCCATCGCGGGCGTCACACCAGGCGTCACCACTGCACAGGAACTCCAGGACGACAAGCATTGGGGCAAGCCCGTTCGGAGTCAGTCGTATCCCGGCGGCGAAACCTGGCTTGAGTATTCTCTTGACAGATGGAAACGAGCGACCGTCGTCGTGCGTCAGGGCGTTGTGACGACCGTCGACTTGGAACCAAGCCAGTCTGCTTCCCCAAAGGCGCTCGCTCAGTCGCTAAATCTGGGGCAGGTGGAGTCTCTGCCGGATTGGTGGCAGCTTCCGGTCGAAGCCCTGATCGGTCCCACCATGCTGCGACACTGGACAGCACACCGTTGTGGCGGCGCCAAGGATGTTGTTTTCTTCGCCAAACCTGTCGACGCCCAGCCAGCCGTCGTCACTCGCGTTCGGTTTTACGCACCACCCATGAAACCACGAAGCATCCTGATGTACCAGGACGTTTTGCCCGGTCGGACACTGGTCGATGAGCTGGATTCGATGAGCGTGTGGTCCGAACCGACGCGTCGCCAACAACGCGGTCGGTGGGATGTGTGGCAGTATGAGGGGCCAGCCTTTAAGCCTTGGGATCACGTTGAGCTTACGATCGATGATGGTTTGATTCGCTACATCGATTTGTTACCTCCGCCAGAAACCGATCTCGCATCCGTCTCCAGTCAAACCGGGGTGGATCATCTGGTCCTGAGAGAATCCGCGTTGGCATCGCGTCCGACCGATCGTTGGGGGTGGTGGCCGAGTGACGCTAGCCGAGCCGCGGAGTGCCGGCTGAGCCGGACTCTCTTGTTCGTCAAACACGAACATGACACGATTCTAACGCTTGGTCAGATGATCGGACGATTTACGATCGATCAGCTTTCACGTCACGAGGCAGAGGCGTATCCAACGCGAACGGTGACACGGGTGAGATTGTTGGGCGTCGATCGACCGCTCTTTGGCGCTGAAGTGCGACCTTGGGTCGACAACGAATCGACAGCGACCGACAAGTCCGGAAGCGGGCTTCGAGTGGTCAAGGTGCTTCCGCAGTCGGCGGCGGCCAAAGCGGGCATTCGCAAGAACGATAAGTTGGTCAGCATCAGTGGCCGGCCGATGGAGAGTTTTGCTGACTTTAGCGCTCTCATTCAATCGTCGTCGGTGGGAGCAAGACATCGCGTCGAGCTGATTCGAGACGGTCAGTCAAAGAGCCTGGAGGTAACGCTGCAGTCTCGAACGGGAATGATGCGTTATCGACATGCGGCGCTCGGCAGTCGGGACTCCGGACGACTCCAGGTCGCCCAGCAGCTGGCCACGCGCGTCATCGAGCTGGCACCGTCGGAGCCGACCGCTTGGTTGGTTCGGGCGGAGATTCGCGAGCAACTGGGGCGATGGCAGTCGGGACTTGCTGATGCGGAACGTGCCGGCGAGCTGGACCCGAACGACGGTTGGGCACGCTATCGACGAAGCCGGTTGCTCGCCAGGCAGGGTCGCTTCGCCGAAGCCTTTCATGCTTGCGATGCCACGACGGGACGCATTCCTTCAGCGGCTACGTCGGAGCTTCGCGCCTTCCTGTGGGCAGAGCAAGGGGATTGGGAGCGAGCCTTGGCGGAAGCGAATACAGCTGTCGAAAGCGATTCCGAACTCGCATTCGCCTTGATGCGTCGCGGAAGTATCGAACAGAAGCTGAATCGGCAGGACGACGCCCTGGTCGACCTCCAACAGGCATGGAAGCGAGCCCCTGGTCACTTCGACATCAACCTGTTGTACGGGCAAGTGTTGCATGACGTGGGGTCTCCGGAAGAAGCGATCGCAGTTTGGGCTGGCCTGGTACGCCGCTACCCGAATCACGATCGACGCGGCGAAGTCTATCGCAACATCGCAGGTGCCTACCACGCACAAGGGCAGGACCTCGACGCTTGGGACTACCTCCAGAAAGCGTTTGCGGCCGACCCA
>JBCCUO010000608.1:0-3411 GCA_039196805.1 Planctomycetota bacterium
GACAACAACTTTGCCTACACGTTCATGGGTCTGGAGCCGGGCACGGAGCCCGGAGACGTTCGTCGCTGCTTGGAGAATTGGAACGAGGGCGACAACGGGATCTTGGACCTCAGCCGTGCTTATCGTTTGAAACGCGGCACCGGTTGGCTGATTCCGCCCGGAGTCCTGCACGCGCCGGGTTCGCTTTGCACGTATGAACCTCAGTGGGGCAGCGATGTGTTTGGCATGTACCAATCGATCGTCGAAGGACGCTATGTCGATTGGTCGCTGCTGGTCAAGGACATGCCCGAGGACAAACACCAAGACCTGGACTTCATCGTTGGCCAATTGGACTGGGACAAGAACGTCGACACGCACTTCAAGAATTCAAATTACTTGGAGCCCGTGCGAGATGAATCCGCCAGCGGTGATGGCTACGAAGACTTGTGGATCGTGTACGGCACCGTGGATGGGCAACAGCTCTTTAGCGCCAAAGAGCTGACGATTCAGCCGGGCGCCAAGTGCACACTCAGCGACCCCGGTGCCAGTAGCTGGATCACGGTCCAAGGACGTGGTCGGATGGGCGCCTTGGATCTACAAACCCCCGCCATGATTCGTTTCGGAGAGAATACGACCGACGAGGTCTTCATCAGTCACCACGCTGCCACCCAAGGCGTGGAGATCGAAAACCTGGGCACAGAACCATTGGTCGGGCTGCGGTACTTCGGCCCGAACACTCACGCCGACCTGCCCACGGCGGGAAGTTAATCGAACGGCTGGAAACCTATTCCCGTTTGCGATCGACAGGCTGAAAGCTTGTCCTGCCTTTGCCCTCTCCACCCACTCCTTCTGAATCAGCCCCCTTTCAACCGATAGCACGACCATGGCAGATCACCCCAACCAGTTCCCGAAACTTCACAACGCCGTTTGGCCGGGGGTGGTCGGTAAAGGTGGCGAGGGCAACGACCCGCCCATCCCACTGGAAACGATGTTGGACCTGACGGCAGCGGCGGAAGTCGATGGCCGAAAGTTCGATGGTTTCGACATTTTCCTGTCCGATCCGCACATTTCAATCGATGCTAGCGACGACGACTTGGCCGCGGTCGCCGAACAAGTCAAAAGCCGCGGACTAACCGTGGGCAGCGTCGTGGCTCCGGTTTGGCCGCCAACCGGGGGCGGCTCAGCCTGTGGAAGTACCGAAGACGTCGGAAAGTTCTTGACGCAGGTACGCAAGGGATGCGCGATCGGCAAAAAGCTTCGCGAGCTGGGTGTGCGACCCTACGGAGTCGTTCGAATCGACTCGGCGACCTCAGTCGAAGAGTGGGTGGCCGACCCGGAAGCCAGCCAGTCCAAGCTAGCCGACACGTTCAAGGCGGCGTGCGACATTGCCGAGGAGTACGACGAGCGGTTGGCTGCCGAAGGTGAAATCTGTTGGGGAGGGATGCACAGTTGGAAGACGATGGTGGACCTGCTGGAGCGAGTCGGCCATCCCGAACGATTGGGCTTCCAGGCCGACATGGCTCACACGCTGTTGTATCTGTTGGGCTACAACGCGCCGGACGACGCCATCCTTCCGCAAGACTTTGACTGGAACGACTCGGAGAAGAAGGCGGCGGCCCTGAAAGAGCTGACCCACGCACTGCGTCCCTGGACAATCGACTTTCACGTTGCCCAGAACGACGCGACGGTTCACGGCACCGGCAGTCATGACAAGACCGGTCGCCACTGCTTGCCCAACGATCCGGGCGGCAAACTGGACATCGCTGCCGATGCCGCCTTTTGGCTGCGTGATGAGCATGGCGACGTGTTGCAAACCTGCAAACACATTTGCTGGGATGGCTGCATGTTCCCCAATGAGGTCATGCACAAGCCGGAGACCTGGAACGAAATCTTGGCCGCGATGCTGAGCGTCCAAGACGCTCATGGTTGGAACTAGGCGCTTGCGGCAAGTGGCCGATCGTTCCCTTCAAAACGTACTGATGAGCGGCAATACGCCAGCCAACTCGCGGCGGCTGATCGCTACCCCGCATCCCCCCTCCCGCAACTCCCAGGACACTCATCGATGAAACCACTGAACATTGGCATGGTTGGCTACGGCTTCATGGGCCGTACGCACAGTAACGGTTACTGCCAAGCGAACCACTTCTTTGACCTCGAGTACAAACCGGTGTTGAAAGCGGTTTGTGCGCGGAACAAAGACAAGGCTCAGGCGTTTGCGAACCAGTGGGGTTACGAGTCCGTTGAGACGGACTGGCGGGAAATGATCAAGCGCGACGACATCGACGCGATCGATGTTTGCACGCCGAACAATCTGCACAAAGAGATTTCGATCGCCGCAGCCGAAGCTGGCAAGATGGTTCTGTGCGAGAAGCCCCTGGCGATGAATCAAGCCGAAGGCCAGGAGATGGTCGACGCAGTTGAGAAAGCGGGTGTCGTCAACACGGTCTGGTACAACTATCGTCGGGTTCCTGCTGTCACGTTGGCCAAACAACTGATCGACGAAGGTCGACTGGGAAAGATCTTCCACTACCGTGCCAATTTCTTGCAGGACTGGACGATCAACGCTGATGTGCCCCAGGGGGGCGCGGCAACCTGGCGGCTGGATGCCGAAGCGGCCGGCAGCGGCGTGACGGGTGACTTGCTCGCGCACTGCATCGACACAGCAATCTGGCTCAACGGAGGCATCACCGATGTCTCTGCCATGACCGAGACGTTTGTCAAAGAAAGGGTGCATGCAGAAACAGGTGAGAAGCAGCCGGTCAAGATCGACGACGCGTGCAGCTTCTTCTGCCACTTCAACAACGGATCGCTCGGGCTGTTCGAGTCAACTCGTTACGCGCGAGGCCACAAGGCGCTTTACACGCTGGAGATCAACGGGGAACACGCTTCGATTCGCTGGGACCTGCACGATCTGCATCGTCTGGAGTACTTCGATCATGGCGACGATTCGATCGTGCGCGGCTGGCGAAGTGTTCACATCAGCGACGGGGACATGCCGTACATGGGCAACTGGTGGGTTCCGGGGTTGAACATCGGCTACGAACACACCTTCATTCATCAGGTCGCGGATTTCCTAAAGAGTCTGGAAGATGGCCAGCCCGCGATGGCCCCCAGTTTCCGCGACGCTTTGGAGACCCAGAAGGTCTGCGACGCCGTGCTGGACAGCGCCGCGGAGAAAAGCTGGAAGACGGTTTAGGGAAACTCCAGTCAGCGGCACAGTGGCACCTTTCGCTACCGCGAAAGGTGCGCAGAAACGTTGCTGTCGCGGAACGAAAGACGACTTCGTTCATCAGCTGCAGTGCGGCAGAGAGCGTCCGGCTTAGCAAATCGAGCGACGGAAGAGCGCTGGCGGCTCTTGTTCATTTTCCGTCCTGCTCCTGCTCAGTCGCTTCGACGGTGCTCGTAGTCGAGGACCTCCGGTTGAGGCTCCTC
>JBCCUO010000609.1:0-3405 GCA_039196805.1 Planctomycetota bacterium
CTGGAGTTTGCCAATGGCGCGGTCATGAGCGTAAATGACCGTTACAAGCGAGAGGGCGATAATGTGGATTTCCCGAACGGCATCCTCTTCGAAGGCGAAAAGGGTCGCATCTTCGTTAACCGTGGCAAGCTGGAAGGTCGTCCGGTCAACGATCTGACCGACGCCGACAATGCCGAATTGGAGGAACGCATCGTCGAATTGTGCAAAGGCAAGAAGCCCGGCAACCACATGCAGAACTTCTTTGACTGCATCGCCGATCGTAGCAAGCCAATTTCCGATGTCTGGTCGCACCACCGCACAATGACCTCGTGTCACCTGTGCAACATCGCTCTCATGCTGGGGCGTGAGTTGAAGTGGGACCCGAAGAGTGAACAGTTCGTGGGCGACGATCAGGCCAACGCCTTGATGAGCCGAAAGTCACGCGAAGGCTTTTCCGCCTAACGCTGCCTCAGCGACGGCACGCGAAACGATTGACGGGAGCGGGACAAGCCCGCGGGGGAGCACCGGGATCTCGCAACCTGCGAGAGCAACCGCCCGCACTGCCGTTCGAACGCGACCGCTACGGTGTCGGTCCCGACACCGGCCAACCGAGCGCCCACTGCAGCTGAAATTGGGCTCGGTTGAATCCGGTCACGGCAGCCAAGTAGGCACGCTCAGTCGTTTCCAATGCTTGAACCGACTGAAGGACCTCGAGCGGTAGACCCTGACCGTCGCGGATGCGTTCCAAGTTTCGTGCATAGGAGTCACGTGCCGCCTGGGTGGCTTGACGTGTCAGCTTGATCTGCTGTCGACGGAATCGGACCTGGCTTTCTGCCTCGGAGATTTCCCTAGCTACCTGATCCATGACGCGGACCTTTGCAAATTTTGCTTGCTGAACGCGCGCCGAGGTCCGGCGACGTTCGGCACGTTCGCCCAACCCCAGGTTGCGAAGCTCCCAGCTCATCGCGGCATCCAAGTCGTAACGCCCACGGACGTCATCCAGTTCATTGCCCAAACCTCCACCGAATCCACCGGTGCTGAATCCAAGCAGCACGCTGGGGACCAGCGGGGCGTACTTTTCGCGTTGGTAGGCATCGCAGGCGGCTGCGACCAGCGCTTGCGATTCCTTCAACTCAGGTCGCATCGACAGCCCCAGTCCAATCAGCGCCGGTGGGTCATCGGAGTCGCTGACGATCTGGAGCGGAAAGACTCCGACGTCCAGTGGCTCGATGCGCGGCGAACCGTTCAGGCTGATCGTCTGTGCCAGCCGAGCCGAAGCGACCTCGACCTGCTCGTGGGCGGCGATCAAGCGATTCTGGACCATCGCCAACTACGTCTGCAGCCGATCCGCGTCTGCCTGCAATCCTTCTCCCGCTTCCGCATAATCAAGCGTGATCTTGGCCAAATCGGCCAGACGTGTTTTGGATTCCATCAACAATCGCGTCAGTTGATGAGCGTCCAAGAGATCCAAATAGGCATGGGCCGCGTCACGCATCTGTCGATTCAGCGTCGCACCGGCGGCATGACTGCGTGCCCACGCCGTCTTGCGAGTGACTCTTGGCAGGAAGATCGCGTCGGCAAAATGAAACTGTGCCACCACACCGGGGCTTGGCGTGGTTCCCGCCCCCGTGCCGCCCACGCCCAACCCGTATTGGAAAGAGTTGCGATTGACGTCGACGATGTCGCCGTTACTCGCTTGGTAGTTGCCATCATGGCGGTGAAAGCTGAATCCGGTTCGGATCGAAGGCAGCCAAAGTGCTTCGGCACGAGCCAATTCGGCATAAGCCTCCTGAACTCGCCATCGTGCGAATCCAACTGCCGGATGTTGGCCACCCACCATTGCCAAGACTGAAGGCAGATTCAGATCCACCGCGCCGGATGTCGCGTTGGCCGTGCCCCGGTTAGCGGCAGGTCTGCTTGATGCATCGCGATCTCCCTGCACCAACGTGTTGTTGTCGGTCGGTTCCCAGATCTCATCCGGGTCCGCTTGCGTCAGACTGAGCGTCGGCGGAATGGCCGCTTGGACCAGAGCCTCCCCGCGTCGGTCCAATTCGATAGCAACGACGGGCTTTACGGTTGGCAGCTCGTTCCTCGCCGTCATTTCCTGCGCGTCAGCGTGTTGCAACGGCTGCACGCCGCCCGAGAACTCGCCCTCGACGGTTGTCGCATCGACAAGCGCTTCGGAGACGGGACGTGAGTGATTCGTGAACGGTGACGTCCCTGCACACCCGCTGACCCCCAACAGGGCAAACAAGGCGGCGCGGCCGATCGATCGTCGTCTGCTCACCGAAGAACGATGGCCAATTCCGCGAATCATTCCGACTTCCTAACGCATAACCATCCGGTCGCTGGCAGGACCCGTTGCTCCGAACGCACCGGTCCTACGCATTTTGCTTCGGCAATCGAGTGATCCGGTCGTGACGGCTGACGCGAAACGCGGGCGGGAATGCCACCAATGGGCGATCGAAAAACGGCGTTGTGCGAACTATGGTGACAGTGCCTTTCCGCGAATGCTCGTTGCTGGTAACGCTCGTATCGATCATGCCGGTTGTGATGCCTGGCCAGGTGCCATGAATAACGATCCGCTTGCCTGCCTTCCCTTAACTCGGTTCGTCCCGCGATGCCTCAATTCCCCGCCTCCTGCCCGGCGATGACCGCGATCGTGGGACTCCTGATCGCGGCAGGCTGTTCCCCCACGCGACCGGTGAGTTTGCGGCCTGAGTCTCAGCGGCCGATCTCCGTTCGAACGGTGGCCGCTGTTCAGGCGGACGTTCCGCGTACCACGTCTCAGCCGGCAACCGTCCACGCGTACTTTCGTTCGGAGGTGCGGGCGCAGGCCACTGGCTACATCAAGGAATTGAAGGCGGAAATTGGCGACTACGTCGACGCGGGTGATGTTCTGGCAGTCGTCGATGTTCCCGAGATTCAGAAACGTCGTGAAGTCGTTCAGGCCAAAGTCGTTCGGCTGACGGCTCAGGAGTCCCGCGCCACCGCAGGTATCCAGTTGGCGGAGGCTCAAGTCAACTCGGCGAAGGCACAATACCATGTCGCGGAGGCACAACTCAAGGAATCGGAGGCGATGCTCGCCGCTGCGGAAGCCGAGTTCAGCCGCACGGAAGACTTGGTGCGCCGTGGATCGCTCCAAGATCGCATGTTGGACGAAGTCCGCAAGAAACGGGATTCGTCATTGGCCGCCAAAACATCGGTGGCATCCGCCATCGACTCCGCCAAGGCCGATGTGATCGTCGCGGAGGCCCAAGCGGCGGCCGCCAAGGCGGACCTGCAAGCGGCTCGCGCCGAGACGGAGATCGCGAGGCGAGAAATCGAGCAGCTGGATGTCATGATCGAGTTTGCGACGCTACGGTCTCCGGTGACCGGTGTGGTGTCGCATCGCGGAATCGAACCGGGAGACCTGCTTGGTGGCCA
>JBCCUO010000610.1:0-3400 GCA_039196805.1 Planctomycetota bacterium
ATCAGGTCAGTTGCACCCGTCGCTGCGGGTGTCTCGGAGACAGCTTTCGATGGGGCTTCGGACTTGGCAACCAAAGGCTCGGTGGTCGGACGCGACTTGATCTGGCGACTGGGAGTCGGGGCGGGTCGGCTCTTGGCCACGCTTTCGGGCTGGTTTTTCTTGTCGGCAGCGGCGGACGGTTTGCCAGTTGGGGTGGCGGGAGCGGATTTGACCAAGTCACGACTGGACTTACCATCGTTTCCAGGAGTCTTCGACTTGGCAACCAAGTCGTTGGACTTGGACGGGGCAGACTTATTCGCGCCGCCCTCTTTGGACTTCGCGACGATGCTCTTCCGCGACACCTTGGGAACCAGATCCGGCGCGGAGTCGATGGCGATCTTCGGAGTCGCCTTGCTACTTCGACTGCGGTCCGACAGTGAGCCGCTGGCTGAGATCGACGTACGACGGCTGCTGGACTGCGTCGACAGGGCCGTGTTTCTTGGCGTGCGATTCAGTCGGGCTAAGCTGGGCGGCGTCGACGAGACGGGTTTGCGGGTTGCCGGAGAGGGCTTGCTTGTCGCTGGGCGCTGCGCCGCGCCGGCGGTGGAATCTGCTGGCGGTTTGGGAAGGTTGCGGTTCGTCAGCTTGGGTGGCCGAGAGGCCGTTCGCGAATTGTTAGCAGGTCGCGAAGTGGTGGCAGTTTGCGGCGACGTGGTGCGGTTCTTGGCCGCGTTGCGACCCGGGTCGGAAATCGGAACCGAACGCTCGGACGAACCCGAGCGTTTTGCGGCGTGGAACGGGATTCCTGTCCAGTCAGCCGGCTCGCGCTCGCTTGCTGGTAACGGAGTGGCTGCGGTCTTGGGCTTGTCGGACGAGGACGATCCACCAAACAGGCCACCAAGCAGGCCGCCAGTGGGACGCGAGGCGGATGGTTTCGCCGCCGGCGCACGGCTGGACCCGGCAGACGCATCGTTGCTGCCGGATCCGCGGACGACGGCCTGAGCAACGCGGCCGATCCTTGAACCTGGTTGCTTGCCGACGACCTGTTCGATCGCCGGCTCATCGGACTCGCTGTCCGACTGCCCGACGGCATGAGCGACCGCGGCGGGACGAACCAGCGTTGGTTCGGCAGCGGGGGCCTGATCAGTCGGCGTGTCAGTCCCCAAGGACATCGAGGTGAGCATTAGGACTGCTGGCAGGGCTAGCAGGGTGGTGATCACCGCGAACGTTCGATTGGTCCGGGCCATGCGTCTATCTCGCAACTCTGGCGTCAAAGAATTCCATCACTCCGGGTATCGGTTTTTCCCGCTTTGACAGTTGACCCAAATCAGTCGGTGGCGATGAATTTGACGATTGCGGAGACTCTGGCGGGTGCGGAGGGAGCGATTCGGGTCGGCTGGGCCGGACCTTGTGTCGCCGCCGGGACGCGCTGACGTCACTTTGGGTTGGGACCCAAGCGTGACATTGGTAGAACGAAGTGAAACACCTGTGCCAACACAACCATCCAACTGACCAAGAACCGACGCCGATGAGTCGCAGAGAGAAGATCGAAGCCATGCTGGCTGATGACCCCACGGACACCTTTCTGCGGTACAGCCTGGCGATGGAACTTCGCAGCGAGGGCCTGCATGACGACAGCTTGGGCAAGCTCGGCGAGTTGACGCGGGAGGATCCGCCCTACGTCCCGGCGTTCTTCATGGCCGCCCAGCAGCTTGCCGATCTGCAGCGCGTCGACGAGGCCCGCGGGTTCTTGCGAGATGGAATCGACGAAGCCCGTCGCCAAGGAGACTCGCATGCCGCAGCGGAGATGGGCGAGTTTCTGGCGGCGCTTGGCTCGATGGGAGAACTGTGATTGGCTGGTGAGCCCACCACGGCGATGGTGCTTCGCCGCGTCGAATTCAGCGAAACCAGTCTGATTGTCACCCTGCTCAGTCGTGACATGGGCCGGGTCTCGGCGATGGCCAAGGGGGCACGGCGCTTGAAGGGACCGTTCGAAGGTTCGCTTGACCTGCTGTCGGTCTGTCGTGTAGTCGTGATTCAAAAGCACGGAGACACACTCGATTTATTGACCGAAGCGAAGCTCATTCGTCGTTTTCGCGGTGGCGAGCGTGCGTTGGATCGGACGTACGCGGGATACTACCTGGCCGAAATGCTTCGGCTATTGACGGACGATCGTGATCCGGACCCAGAACTATACGACTTGGCCTTGCAGACATTGAACCAGATCGATGGTGCAGGGAACGTTGAGGACGCCTTGATCCATTTTGACGCACAGTCTTGGCGGATTTTGGGATTAGCGCCCGGGACGTCCGCTTGCACCGCATGCGGGGGTGAGATCCCGCAGCAGACACGTTTGACGTTTTCCCTGACCGGCGGCGGATTGGTATGCCCGTCGTGTCGCGTAGGCCAATCCCAGTGCATTTCCGTGCGCAGCGACGTGATCGACTCGCTTGATCGCTTGCTGCATTGCGAAACGCGACAACCAATTTCGATCGCACCGCCGATGTATGGCGAACTGCGATCGCTAATGAACCGATACGTACAAACGCTGCTGGGCAAGGTGCCTCGAATGCAGCCTTACTTGCCGACGGCGATCAGGACGGAACCGAGCGGATGATACGACGCTTGAATCAACGGATTGATTCGATTTCGCACAACCAATCGATCGGTCACCACCGTGCGTGGCGATGGATGTCGTGTGGTGCTTGGATCACAACCTTGGCCCTCTGCTTGGTCGGATGCAGATCCTTGACACCTGAGTTCCCGCCTTCACCTTTGGCGGCGCTGACCGGAAGGTCGTCTGGCGAAGAGGCTTCACCGACCGGTGGCGTCATTCAGGCAAGTGCCACGTCGGTAGTGGATTCGACCAAGACCACATCGTCGCGGCTGGTCGGCACGTTGACCGGGAAACCGTTCCAAGATCGGCAGCGGGGCAAGCAACTGTATCAAGGGGCTCACGCCAAGTTCGTGGAAGCCAAGTCACGTGAAGGTGACGCTGCCAAGGATTTGTTTTCGGATGCCGCCAAGCAATTTGGTCGTGCAGGAATGCAGGCGCCCGGTTCCGCTCTGCAGCAAGACGCCATGTTCATGCAGGCCGAGAGCTACTTCTTTGCGGATCAATTGACTGACGCCCGCGACGCCTACGAGTTGTTGCAGAAAGAGTTTCCTCGTAACCGCCATGCTGACGCCGTCGCCGCCCGCTTGTTCTCGATCGGTCGCTACTGGATCGACGTGGCCAAAGTGGATGAATCCAGTTGGTTCTCACTCAACTTCTTTGATTCGAAACGGCCGATGTTGGATGCCGATGGGAATGCGATCCGAGTCTTGGACCAGATTCGCTACGACAACCCGACCGGTCGGCTGGCTGATGATGCCACCATGGCTGCCGCGGCAGAATACATCCGCCAACGAAAATTCCAGG
>JBCCUO010000611.1:0-3393 GCA_039196805.1 Planctomycetota bacterium
CCCGTCGTGGACTACAACACGATGGCATCTCCCGCGCCTGCGGAAATGACTGCGGCTCCGTGCAGCTGCTGCAACAGTACTTGCTGCACCAAGGAGAAGAAGGAAGCCGCGACGGCTGCGATGAAGGGTGCCTACAAAGGCGTCTTTTACGCGAACGATTTCAGCTACCTGAACGACCCCTGCTACGACGGTCCGTCATTCTTGGGCGATTCGCTGAAGGGCTTGGCCTGCGGCAAGCTGGACATCGGTGGTGAAGCTCGCGTGCGTTTTCACGACGAACGGAATCACCGTGGTCTGGGGCTGACGGGACGGGACGATCGTTTCTGGTTGACTCGTTACCGCATGTTCGCCAACTACCGCATGTCGGACAACATCCGGCTGTACGGCGAGTACCTCTACGCGGACTCCGGCGGCGAACTCTTCAACAACCGACCCATTGAAGAGAACCGAGGTGAGATTCAAAACCTGTTCGTCGATGCACGTCTGACCGAGTCCTTGTCGGTGCGCCTGGGTCGCCAAGAACTGTTGTTCGGTGCACAGCGATTGATCTCGCCTTTGGACTGGGCGAATACTCGCCGGACGTTCCAGGGTGTCCGCGGAACCTACAAAGGTAGCGACTGGACCGTGGACGGATTCTTCGTCAACCCTGTCGTCCGCAACGCTGCGAACGAAGGCAAGATTGACGACGGGAACGAAGACGTTGACTTCTACGGGGTTTACGCCGCGAAGAAGGGAACGATGTTCGGTGACCTGGACGCTTACTACCTTGGTCTAAGCAACGACATCCTGGACTTCGATTACCACACGCTGGGCAAGCGAATTTCTGGCAAGACCGACGGAGGCATCCTGTATGACTTCGAAGGTGGTGTGCAGTTCGGTTCGAACACGCCGGGATTCGGCGATCACAGTGCCTTCTTCTCCACCAGCGGTTTGGGCAAGCAACTGAGCATCTGCACGTCGTGTGGTGAGTGGAATCCGACCGTCTGGATGTGGTACGACTACGCTTCTGGCGGCGATGATTTCCCAGGTGCTCGGGGTGACGACGGGTTTGACCACTTGTTCCCGTTGGCTCACAAGTACAACGGATTGATGGACTTGTTCGGCCGTCGCAACTTGCACGACATCAACGCTCAGTTCATCACGCCGCTGCTTGGCTCGAAGGTGAAGCTGCTGCTCTGGTATCACTACTTCCTGCTGGATGAGCAGACCACGCCTTACGGTGTGACGATGGCTCCATTCAGCGTCCCCGGTGGTCCCGCGCCAGGTCAAGCCGGCGATCGCGAGCTGGGTCACGAGATTGACGTTGTGTTCAACATCGCGTTGAATCCGCGCAACAGTGCTCTGATCGGCTACTCGCACTTCAGCGCGGGTGACTACTTCAGCACCACGGCCAACGTCCTCGACGTCGACGCTGACTTCTTCTACTTCCAGTACCAAATGCGGTTCTAGAAGCGAAGATCCCATCCACCGGGTCCAAAGGTCGCTGCAGCATTTCGCTGCAGCGGCCTTTTTTTGTCGACAGACCTCTCGAAAGCCGGGCACTTCGCGTTGCATCCAAAACCGCGGAGCGAAGGTTTTCGCGCGGACGTGTTGCCGAAACCGTAGCGGAACTCGCGTAGAGTTTCGGCGCGCCGAGCCTAGCCTTCGGAGAAGGCGGGCTACTCTGTCGACAGACCACTCCGTGGTCCCGAGCCAAGTCGTACCGCGAAGCGTTTCAAACGGACCACCAGCCAATCGCTGACATATCCGTCACTCGTACTCAACGAAGTGGTACTCCTACTCCTAATCGAAAGCATTCGTGAAACGCCGCGATCGAGTACGAGTACCGGCGAGACGCCTGAGTACGAGAACGAGCACGAATCCAGAACAGCCTGGCCTACGGAGCAGGCGGGCTACATCAAGCAGTCTTCAGATGCTGCGTATTGCACAGGCTTTGATAGAAGCGATTTCGACCAATCAAGGCTTCATGAGTTCCGCTGTCGGCAACCCGACCCGCCTCAATCACGATGATCCGATCGGCCATCGCCAAACTGGACGGTCGGTGGGTGATCATGACTCCCGTGCGACCGGTCAAGAACCGACCCAACGCCTGATGAATCAGTTGTTCGCTTTCCATGTCAATCGCGCTGGTCGCTTCATCCAAGATCAAGATGTCGGGATCTCGTAGAAAAGCGCGAGCCAATGCGAGCCGCTGCATCTGGCCTCCCGACAGCCGCATGCCATCGCCACCCAGCATCGTTTGATAGCCTTCAGGTGTCTTGCGGCGAATGAAGTCATCCGCGAAAGCCATCTTGGCGGCCCGAACGACAGCCGAAAGGTCTGCCGAAGGCGACCCGTATCGAATGTTGTTCTCGATCGTGTCATCAAACAACGTCGTTCGCTGAGTCACCAAAGCGATTCGACGGCGGAGATCACGGACTCGCAATCGGTTGATGGGAACGTCATCCAACAGAACCTGCCCCGACTGTGGATCATCGAATCGGCACAGCAAGCTGGCCAGCGTGCTCTTCCCGCTGCCATTGGGCCCCACCACCGCAACGGTCTCGCCGTGGCTGATTTGCAGGTCGACGTCCGTCAACACACGTGGTCCGGACGGATACTGAAATCCAACACCACGAAATTGGATCTGACGGTGGGGACGCGGTGCTGACTGAGGAGACTTGGGCTCGCGAACACGCACCGGTCGATCAATCACTTCGAACACCCGGTCTGCCGCCGCGATCCCCCGCTGCAATCCGGACCAAACATCGGCCAGCTTTCGCGCCGGATCGGAAGCCCCAATCAAGAAACCGAAGAACAACAACACCTGATGAGTCTCCAGCGGCAACGTGCTCATCTGCATCCCCAGCAGCGTCGTTTCACCATTGACGACAAGGTATCCGCCAGCCAGCACGGCCAAGCAGACGACTGTCATTCCCATCAGTTCGCTGCTGCCGCGAGCCAGCGTGTTGTACAGCGCCATCTTCATCGACTTGTGATAGTAAGTCATGATGCGACGTCGAAAGCGAGCACGTTCAAAGGCTTGAGTGTTGAATGCCTTGACGACGCGAATGCCGGCGAATGCGTCGTTCAGCAGACCATACAGCTGACTCATCTCTTCCATGACACGGCGGCTGGCGCGGCGAATCGCGCGGCTCAATTGCTGCATCACAAAGGCGATGATTGGAGTGACAATCATCACCAACAACAACAAACGCCAGCACATGTAGGCGGCGCCGAAGAGACACACCGCCATCTTCAGTGGCTCGCGAACCAGGCGACCGACCAAAGTGCTGACGCCCCCGGCAACGTTCGATACATCGTTAGTCAACCGAGCGGTCAGTCCGGACGCCCCATTGTCGCCGAATTCATCCAGGTCTAGATGCAACGCCTTGCGATAGAACATCGAACGCA
>JBCCUO010000612.1:0-3393 GCA_039196805.1 Planctomycetota bacterium
CGCACTGGCCGATCGCCCGCTCTAACCGATGACGCAAACGCAATTACCGAGATGAGGCAAACGGCAGTAGAAGACGCCGTGAAGTCTCCACACCGACGCGTGTTCTGTTTCCTACCGGGCACACAGGCGCGCAGCCTCGAATCGCGCCAGCCTGAGCTCGCAGCATCGTCGCTCGATTTGAAGAACAGTGAGTCAATCATGGTGATCGCCGAAACCAATCGCGGCGGATGAATCTTCTATCGCTACTCGACGTGAAAGGTGTAACTGGCGGGACTGACAGTCAGCATGTTCTGATTCATGCGGCGGATCATGTCCGGCGTCGAGTTAATCTGTCGCATGAAGTACATCGGCTCCGTGCGTGATCTCATGCGAACACTGATTCGGTACTGTCCTGGGTAGCGGATCGCATCGGCCGGCACGCGGTATTTGGCATTGCGTGAATCAAGTGGGGCGATCGAATGCGCTTCCATGCGAATCAACGGCGGATGATTCAACACGCTGACTGGAATCGTCCCCGGTCTCAGGAACGCTAGTGGGTCCAGGCTGAAGTTGAGCGGCAACGCTGCCTCGCGATCCGTTCCGCGAACATTGTTGATCAGAAACTTCGTCTGCAAGTTGAACAGGTCGCGGTCGCGTGGCACCTTGCCGCACGCCACGTCGACCGAATGCATGTCCGCCAGGTCGGCGTTTGAATCCAAGTAGCCACTTTCCCAGACCCTGCGGCCCGCCGGATCGATCAGCACGACGTTCAGCCACAACTGAGGCTGTGCTCCCAACGAGCCGGTCGGCAGATTGTGGCCTTCACTGATATTGGACACGCGAAACGAAACGTGAAGCGGCTGACCGGCGCGTGGTCGATGCCGAAATTCGGGAGGACCGATTTTGACCGCAGCCTCCATCGTTGCCGTGGCAACAGCACGTTTGACGGCGATCGTCTTCAGGTTCGCATCCACGATGCGCCGAGCATCGATGCGGTCATCGACGTTGTCCCACGGAGGCGGAAACGTCATCCCGGGCGTAACACGGTCTTCGAATGCTTTCGTGCCCCAACCGGAATCGACCTCGAAGGTCAGCCATTGCCGCGGGGTATAGGCCTTCGCCTTGGGGTGATGCGGAAATATCCCTGGATGAGCGATCGAGTAGCCGGGGCCCCAAAAGATGTGGTTCGAGTGCTTGGACGTGTTGCCGTAGGGCTTCCCGCCCAGTTCGGCGACGTAGTCCAAGTCGTGGCACGACGGCTTACCCGGGTCGACTCCCATATGGCAATCCTGGCAGCTGATCCCCTTCTTGGCCGCGGGGCCACTGCGATACTGGGCGTGAACGACCTCCAGCCAGATTCCCGGATGGACGGCAACTTGGTGGCATGAAACGCAAATGTCGCTGTTGGTCAGCGCCTTGGAGAAAAAGGCAGCTCGATGGATCTTTTGACCTGGTCCGGTATCACCCGGATCTGTCTTGAGCTTGAGCTTGCCGGCTTGAGCGAGCGCGTTGCGAAGGCCTTGGCCATCGCCGGCCGAATTGACTGGCTGGTGAATGTCCCCCGGCTCAATTCGGCGGTCCCCATGACTACGCCAGTAGAACTCGTTGACACGATGACAAGCGATGCATGTCACTCCTTCTCGGACGACAGGCGGTGCATCCAGCACGCTCAGGGTGCGAGGGATCTTCAGTTGCGTACCCACGGGCGAATGACAACGTTGGCAGAAGTGCCCCACCGTGCCCTCCGTATGTTCGATCATGTACTGCTCGAAGCGATTGAACATGGGCGAAACGGCTGCATAGGCGTGACTGCTGACACTCCATTCCTGGTAGTGCCTAGGGTGGCACTCGCGGCACGTGTCGGCCGACGGATAGCAAGACTCCGTCCACAACGCCTCGTGCGGATCCGGCTTCCCGCTCGGCGGTTTCGATGGCTTTTCCGCAGCCGGCGAACTGCCCAGCCCAGACAGCGGATCCACGTCCGAGTCCGACGAGCCTCCCAGCAGTCCGTCACTCAAAGGGTCATCCGACTGGGACCCACCGGAGACCAAGTCGTCCGACAGCAGATCGTCCAATCCGGCCAGCAATTCATCGGGGCCTTCCCCGGATGTTCGCGGTTTGTTTGCCGGTATCGTCTGCGCTGCAGCTGTGCCGGCCTGACCAACCAAACACCAGCTGACGATTATCGCCAGTGCATACGCGATCGCAGCGCGTGCGCGCGGCGCGACCTGGAGTTCATCGTTCGACGACTGGTTGATGAAAGCGACCATGAAGTGCGCAGGGCGACAGGGTGAAAGCAGTTCCAACAAACGCTCGATTGGCATGACCGAACATCCCGGAATCTTCCATCGACTCGCTAGGACTGACGCGCTTCGCGCATCTGCATCGATCACGCAGCCTTGTCTAGCCGCTACGAATTAACGCATTCGTAAAGACCGCTCGCGATCGCCCATCGGCTTCGATCGCCTCTACGATCGCTACGACATGCACAGATTGCCTGTCAGTGCCCCACTGTTCGTTGATTCTGGCCCGAAACGCCTCAAGTCTCACGACACCCCATACGGATGCGGCGTAGAGTTCAGAACCAAAACGGTCGAGCTGCGCTCACCGTGGCGGATGCCCGAAACTGGCTGCCTGTAGTCCGTCTCGGGGCGCGCGGTGGGAATCGATCGAGGTCTTCCATGAGAGGTCGAAACCGATGAGTGCGAACCAAGCTAGCGATGATCCCCAAAGCGGGGCTGACTACGCTCGCCTACCCGTTCCTCAGGATCGTGGCGAAGCGTTCCTGAAGATAGGTCGCAAGCAAATCCCAGCGACCGTCCAGGAGACATCGATTGACGGATTCACCGTCGTGGTCACTAAGAAACATGCCGCGAAGCTGCGTGTCGGTGACACCTGGGTCTTGAATTACGACGAAACGATCTTGGAAGTCCACCCGCAGTGGTTCTTCAACTCGCCCTCGGGAGATGTCCAAATGGGGCTGCGGCGGCTCAAGGACTTGACTAAACCCAAAACGATCGGATCGTGGTGGGCGCCGTCGGGCAAGACAATGGACACGAACACGGCGGGGAATTCGACCCTGCTTTTCTCAGGTGTTGTGCTGGTCCTGTTCACCGCGATGGCGCTGCCGGGTTTGGGCGATTCGCTAGGAACCTCGAATCGCATCAACGATGCTTTGAAGTCGATCTTTCAAACCGTGGATCGCCAGATCACACGCGTCTTTTGAAGCGTCGGGCTTCACTCTCCCTGCGAGCATTCGTATCTACGCAAGTAGAACAAAACCGATTCACCCTCCCTCTGGGCCCTCTGGGAGGGTGGCGGAAAACTGCACGAACTCTAGGCGGGATTATGAGCAGGTCGAAGGAGTGCTCCCTCATCCAATCCATAACACGCTTCGCGCCAACTTCAGCCAAG
>JBCCUO010000613.1:0-3386 GCA_039196805.1 Planctomycetota bacterium
GCCAAGCGCTCGAAGTGCGGTGTCTTTGTTTGCGGATGACCCCTCAACGGACCGACCCAGTCGTTCAAATAATAGACGGTGAACAGCAGGACGGTTTGTCGTTTGTTCGCAGCAAGGACTGATGATCCAACGAACGGACTCGCCAAGGCAACGCACAGAACCAGTCCAAGGCGGGCGAGACATCTCTGGGCCATACGATTCAACCTGGGTGTTGGAGTATGTCTTGGGCATCGGTGTGGATACATCTGTTTCACTCTCCCCAGGGAGGGTCGAAGGCGAGTAACGAGTCTTCGGGGAGGGGAGTGCTGCGTTGGTGGACGTCGCCAAAGCTGCCGCTTCACCCCTCCCCGCGTCGTTGCAAGCTCCTCCGCGACCCTCCCGAGGGAGGGTGAAGTTGATTGCACCGACTTGTGTGCACACCAATCATGTTTTGAGTGGCGTGGACGGATCTCCGAATCCACCACCGCCGGGGGTTTTGAGGATCAATCGGTCGCCGGGATGAACGTGGATCATCGTCACCGATGGCAGCTTGATCGATTTACCGTCGTGAATCCACTCGTTTTCTCCGGACTGCCCCGGCTTACCGCCCCGCATTCCATACGGTTGAGTCGTGCGGCGGTTGGTCAGTAACGAAACGACCAGTGGTCTGAGGAACTCCCATTCGCGAATGATCCCGTTGCCGCCGTGGCGCAGCCCCTCGCCACCGCTGCCGTGGCGAATCGCGAATCGATTGAGCCGAATGGGTAGCCGCGCTTCCAACACTTCCGGGTCGGTGATCCGTGTGTTGGTCATGTGCGTGTGAACCGCGTCGGCTCCATCATGAAGCGGTGTTGCACCGGAGCCTCCACAGATGGTCTCGTAGTATCCAAAACTCTCGTCGCCGACCAGGACGTTATTCATGGTGCCTTGCGACGCCGCAGCAACACCGAGCGAGCCCAGCAAGCAATCGACAATGCGTTGACTGGTCTCCACGTTACCGGCTACCACCGCCGCACACTCTTTGGCAGAGTCACCTGGCGGCGGGTTCAGCAATCCTTCGGGGAGGTGCAGGTCGATGTCTCGGAGCACGCCGTCGCAAAGCGGTAGGTCGACGCCAGCGACGACTCGCAAGACGTACAAGACCGCCGCTGTCACAATCGCCGGCGTCGCATTGAAGCCTCGCGGATGCACGCCGCTGGTGCCACTGAAGTCGATCGATAGCCGCCCGGCCAGGGACGCATGCGAGGATGGAATCACCTGGGTGGTCACACGGATCGTCGTTCCGTCATCCAGTTGATCACAGAATGACGAAGCCTGCTCCGGAATCTTAGTGATCCAGTGGGCAACAGCGTCGCCAGCTACGCCGAGCAACTTCTTCATCAGAGTATCAATCAAGCTGACCGAGTACTCACGGGATAGACTCGTCAGCGCGATTACACCAGCTTGGCCAGCGGCTTGCTGAGCCATGACGTCGGCCAGGTTCTGCGACACGTCTCGCGACGGATAGGGACCGGACAGCAGTTGGCTTCGCAGGTCGTCCAAGTGCGAAACACCGTGACGCACAAGAGCAAAATTTCGGATGACAATGCCCTCTTCCGCCAGATTGGTCGCTTGAGGTGGCATTGATCCCGGCGTCATGCCACCGATTTCCGCATGGTGAGCGCGCGAGGCGACAAAGAAGTCGGGTGTCCCCTCCGAATGGGTCTGACTGCAGAAGACCGGCGTCACCAACGTCAGGTCGGGCAGGTGAGAACCACCGGCATAGGGATCGTTGCTGAGATAGCAGTCCCCGGGTGCCATCTGGGGAAACACCTTCCTCAGGTGCCTGACCGTGTGTCCCATCGCGCCCAAATGAACTGGGACGTGCGGGGCATTGGCGACCAGTTCGCCGCTGCTGCGAAAGACGGCACAGCTGTAATCGCGGCGTTCTTTGACGTTGACACTGATGGACGTGCGGCGAAGCACTTCGCCCATGATGTCCGCGATTCCCTGCAGTCGTCGCGCGACCAGTTCCAGTAGAACAGGATCGTTGCCTCTTGGATCCTCGGTGGGATCGACGTCGGGTTTGCCGTCGATGGAGACAACGGTTTCGCTTGCGTCGGACGCTTCGCTGGACTCGCGATGCAATTGGATGATCCCACCTCTGATGACTTCCCCTTGCCAGCCAGGATCGACAATCAGGGTGCTGTGGTCACTGACGATCAAAGCAGGGGACTCGATGGTTTGGCCCGCTCGCAATCCGCTCCGTTCCCACAACCGATACGTCATCCATTGGCCGCATCGCCAAACTTTGGCGGCACTCTCGACGACAGGATGCTCGTCAGCTGGTTGCGTCAGCGCTGCGGTTGATTGGTGGCTCGCTTCGCAGCGGAGGGCCACGCATTCGATCGCAGCATCATCGCGACGGTAACCAAACGTTTGCTGGTGAAGCTCGTGAAACCGCTGGGTGATTGATTCGACTGGGTCAAATGGCAAGCTCAGTGCCGCGTCGGTGCCGACGATACGCATCTCCGCTTCCAAGTAGAGATCGATCTCTTCGGTTGCGTCGGACTGCCTCAGCGTCTCGGCCAAGTCGGTTCGGGCCTGTTGTTTCAGTTGATCGAGCTGGGGGGCCAATTGATCCCAGCTGAACGCTTCGTCCGAGATCGAACGATAGATCCCTCGGGTGCAAACACTTCCCTCGTCCGCCAGACCCATTCCCAGAGCACTCAACATCGAGGCATCGGGATGGTCGATGATGCGACTGATCTGTAGCGCGTCGGCGACTTGGCAAAGGTGAGCGCCGGCGGCGCCGCCAAAGCCGACCAGACTCATGTCGCGGACGTCGATCCCTTGACTGGTACTGACGGTTCTCACCGCCTCTGCCATTTGAGTCACGGCAATCTGCAGGAAGCCTTCAGCAAGCGATTCCAATTTGGACAGCGGGTGATTGGCTCGACCGGCGATCTCGGAAAGTCTCTGGCGAGCTGCGTCGGGCCGCAGGGGAAACGGAAACCGCGTCGCCGGCAACCGACCCAACAAGAGATTCAGGTCGGTCACCGCCAGTGGTCCTCCGCGGCCATAGCTGGCGGGACCTGGATCGGATCCCGCGCTCTGGGGACCGACGCAGAATCGGCCGTCGCGCACGTCACAGATCGATCCACCGCCGGCGGCGATGGTGTGGATGTCCATCATGGGCGTCATGACACGTAGGCCCGCGACCTGGCTTTCGTACCGCCGTCCACATCGCCCATCAAAGCGGCTGACGTCGGTGCTGGTTCCACCCATGTCCAGCCCGACCGCAGGCGATGCATCACAGTGCTCAGCGATTCGTCCCAGTGCGACCACGCCACCGGCTGGACCCGACAAAATGGAATCGCGACCACTGAACGACTCGGCGGCCACCAGATTGCCACCGCTGGTCATGA
>JBCCUO010000614.1:0-3380 GCA_039196805.1 Planctomycetota bacterium
CAAGAAGAGCGACGGCTAATAACGCGACGAGGGCAATTGCCATGATTGTTCTCGCTGGATGAAACGGGGCTGAGTACTGTCAATTCGCACGCCCCGCCGTGATCTTGGCATCAATGGGTGCGTCCCTTAGTCCGCCACTTTACGTGACAACATTGCTTTCGCGGAGCGAAAGACGACATTCATTGATCGTACCTTAAACGATTAGCATGGCGTCGCCGTAGCTGAAGAAGCGGTACTCTTGGTCGATCGCTTCTTGATACGCTCGCATGATCAGGTCACGTCCAGCGAACGCGCTGACCAACACCATTAGCGAACTCTTGGGCAGGTGAAAGTTCGTCATCAATGCATCGACTACCTGAAATGTGTAGGGTGGTTTGATGAATAGGTCGGTCACACCCGTCCACGCCGTAAGGCGGCCTTGGATGGCTGCGGCGCTTTCCAGGACTCGAACACTGGTCGTTCCGACGGCCACGCAACGTCCTCCGCCTGAGCGCCGATCGACGATCTGAGCGGCCGCTTCGGCGGAGATCTGCCCCCATTCCTGATGCATCTGGTGCTGATCAATCGTCTCGGTCGCGATCGGACGAAATGTTCCCAGGCCGACATGCAGCGTGACCTCGCTAATTACGGTCTGCCCTTTCGTGATCTCCTTCAACAAGCGATCCGTGAAATGCAATCCTGCCGTCGGTGCCGCAACGCTGCCTCGATGTTGAGCGAACACAGTCTGGTAATTCTCTACATCCGAATCGACCATCTGGCCGTCGCGAATGTACGGGGGCAGCGGGATACGACCGTATCGCTCCAGCCACCACGCTGGCTCCTCTGCCTCGGCGGAATCAAACGCGGCGTCCGAAAACGTGGCGGGAGGAAGTGGCAGCACCAGCAAGTGCCCTTCGTCGGTGCGAGAAACGACCTGCAACCGCATGCCGTCACGCGCGTCACGATCCTTGATCGTGATCGTTTCTCCGGGGACCAGTGTGCCTCGGGTTTTAGTCAAGACTTCCCAAACCCCAGAGTCAGGATCGCTTCTCAGAAACAGCCCCTGCCAACGCCCCTGAGTCTTCGTGCGATAGCCGACCAAGCGCGCTGGAACGACGCGGCTGTTGTTCAGCACCAGCACATCTTCAGCACGAAGCAGCTCCGGCAGGTCGCGCACGTGATAGTGATCGATCGTGCCCGCTGCTCGGTCGACCAACATTAGCCGCGCGTCACTGCGTGTCGCCAGAGGCTCCTGAGCGATTCGATCCTTTGGCAACTGATAGTCATAGTATTCGATCGAATGAGGGTCGTTGCGTGAGGAAGCGGAGGGCGAAGATTCGAATTCAGGCACTGACATCAGGGGGAATGATTTTGAGGTGGTCATAAGCTTTGGGCGTCGCCATCCGACCACGTCGAGTGCGAACAATCAGCTCGCTGCGCAACAAGAACGGCTCCACTTCGTCTTCGAGCGTGTCGCTGCTGACGTTCATCGTGTGGGCGATGGCCTCCAAGCCAGCCGGACCGCCCGAGAAAACACGGATCAGCGTATCCAGGTACGCGCGGTCCTGACGGTCCAGGCCCAGGCGATCAATCCCGATCATGTCCAGCGCGGCAGTTGTGATCGCTTCGCTGACGCGGCCGTCAGCCTTGCTCTGCGAGTAGTCACGGACCCAAAGCAGACGATTGTTGGCCAGCCTGGGCGTGCTGCGACTGCGTCCGGCGATCACCTGGGCGGTTCGGTCATCAACGGTGAACTTCAGCTTCATCGCGTTTCGTCGCACGATTTCGCAAAGCTCGTCGTGTGTGTACCAGCTGAGATGCTCGCGGATTTGAAACCGATCGCGAAGGGGAGCCGAAAGCATTCCGGCTCGCGTCGTCGCTCCAATCAAAGTAAACGGTTTGAGTTCGTAGTTCAGCGTTCGTGCGTTGACGCCATCGCCCAAGACAATGTCAATCCGGAAGTCCTCCATTGCGGTATAGAGATACTCTTCGACGGCTTTGGGGACGCGATGAATCTCATCGATGAATAGGACTGACTTTTCGGAGATATTGGTCAGGTACGGCAGCAGATCTTTGGGCGCCTTCAATCCGGCACCATTGGCCATCTGGACGGTGGTTTCCATTTCGGCAGGAATCACGGTCGCGAACGTCGTCTTCCCCAGGCCGGGAGGCCCATCAAACAGGATGTGCCCCAACGGCTCACCTCGGCCGCTAGCGGCATCGATCGCGATCTTCAGTCGCTCAATCACCTGCCGCTGACCGACCATTTCGTCCATCCGCCGTGGACGAAGGTGGCCTTCTTGCTCCTGTGGCATCGCCGACTCGCTCTCCGTCTGCGGGTTCGTTTGCTGATAAATCGCTTCGCGTGCCATCCTGACGTCCGTTTTTCGCTGCATGTCCTGGTCCGCCCAGTTCACTACAATCTAGCGTTTCCCCGCCCAACAGCGAAGCTCAGGTCCAACTAGGGGCTCGCTGGCGTTCTTCGCCCCAGTTCCCCAGGCAAACGAATCCCGTGGAAACTGATTCCCCCAACTGCTCACCCTCATCGCCCGAGAATCCCTCCGTCGATACCAGCGATCCGGCCATCGTCGCACGTTACGAACCATATCTACGAATGCTGGCTCGCACTCAGTTGCGTCGGGCCTACCAGGCCAAAGTGGGTGCGTCGGACATCGTCCAGCAGACGATGTTGCAAGCTGTGCAGGGGTTGGATGGATTTCGCGGTGAGACAGAAATGGAGCTGCGGGCCTGGCTGCGGCGAATCTTGGCCCACCATCTCTGTCACCTGGACCGAGACATGCATCGCGAGAAACGCGACGTGCGGCGTGAACAGTCGATGGAGCAGAAACTGAACCAGTCCTCGATGCGTCTTGAGGGCCTGCTGGCGGGCGACGTCCCCACGCCCAGTCAAAACGTCGCCGTCGGCGAGTGTGTGTTGCAAATCGCAGAGGCGATCGAACGGCTACCCGAACATCAGCGCGAAGCGGTCCGGCTGCACTACTTGGAAGGGATGAAGCTAAGCGAAGTCGCCCAAGCCTTGGACAAGTCGACCGGTGCCGTCGCCGGACTGATGCACCGTGGAATGAAGACCTTGCGGCAAGAGTTGGCGTCGTAGTGGCGGCTCTCGTGGCCGTTTCGAAGGACCCGACACGCTCGCGCGTTGCGGCTTATGTCGGTCGCGTTACTCCATCAGCCGCATAACGCCAGCCTGTCGGATCTTGCCGAGATTTCGAAGGACCCGACACGCTCGCGCGTTGCGGCTTATGTGGGTCGCGTCACTCCATCAGCCGCTTGGCGCCAGCCTGTCGGGTCTTGCCGAGACTTCGAAGGACCCGACACGCTCGCGCGTTGCGGCTTATGTCGGTCGCGTTACTCCATCAGCCGCATAACGCCAGCCTGTC
>JBCCUO010000615.1:0-3372 GCA_039196805.1 Planctomycetota bacterium
GAATCTCTGCGAGTGTTCGCAGCGTGTCGATTTCGAACCAGACTTTGGTCAGTCCCGGCATATTGTAAAGCATCAACGGCAGCGGGATCTCCGGCGCAATGTTTTGGAGGTAGGCTGTTAGCTCGGTTTGACCGGCCGGGAAGTAGTAAGGTGTCGTCAGCACCGCGGCGTCCGCCCCGCAATCGCAAGCATGCTGTGACAGTCGAACCGATTCGACGAAAGCTGTGTCCGTGACACCCACCAAGACAGGAACACGACCGTCAACGATTCGCACCGATTCGGTGATCATCTGCCGTCGCAACCGGTAACTCAAACTGGGAGCTTCTCCGGTCGTCCCCAACAGGAACACGCCGGCGACTCCCCCTTCGATCACATGATCAAGCAGTCGGTGCAGTCCCTCGGTATCAAGCTGATCACGTGCGGACAGCGGAGTCACCAACGGTGGCACGATGCCGTGAAGCGAAAGAGGAGCGTCTGACTGCGACAACGGGGAAGCCTGATTCAAGTCGAGAAGGTCGAGAGGGACTGAAGGATCGAGATCGATTGCGGCCCGCGCAACCGGACGGCGAAACACCGATGAACGGTAATCGCATCTGAATCCGGGTAGGCACCACGCTTCGGGCGATCCATAATCTATAGACTACGGATCGTAATCTATAGACTTCTGGGAAGCAATCATGGGCGCGGAAACTTCAGCCAACCGAGCCTATCGTCACCTGCGGGCAAAGTTGATGTCGGGCGAGTTCACGCCAGGGTCACGTTTGCGGTACGGACCAATCGGGAAGGAAATCGGAGTCAGCGCGACGCCGGTTCGGGAAGCGGCCGGTCAACTGGCAAACGAAGGATTCCTGGAACTGGTTCCACAGCTGGGGGCCGTTGTCCGCCGAATCGATGCGAAGGAACTGACGGAGATCTACGAAGTCCGCTTAGCGATCGAGCCATTTGCGGCAAGCCTGGCCGCGCAGCGCTGCACAGCCGATCAGAGCAACCGTATTGAGGCTCAGCTAAACCGAATGCGGGATTTGGTCGCCCGTCAACGCTTGGCAAAGTCGGAGTATGCCGGAAAGAGATTGATGAATCAGTTCGACAAGGCTGATCTCGCCTTCCACATGGAAGTGATCGAAGCCAGCAACAATCGATCGATGGTCCGCACCGCCGGTCAGTCGCACGTATTGACGCGAGTATTTGGCATCCGAAGGCACCGCTATAATTCGGCGACGATGGAGAACACTTGCCGAGAGCATGATGCCATACTAGTGGCGATTCAGTCCAGTGATTCCCAGGCAGCGTCGCAGGCAGCGGCATCGCACATCAAGCATGGACTCAATCTGTCTTTGGCTGAGATGAACGATCAGCCCCAGTGACTCATTGGTGCGAATTTTTGGCGATGGAACCATGAACGCGACGCAGGTGCTACGCGAACTCAAATCATTGGGGAGCGAACAGACGAGGAAAATCTATCTACGGCACGGAGCTTCCGAACCGCTGTTTGGCGTCAAGTTTGGCGACTTGAAGCCTTTGAGCAAGAAGCTTGGTTGTGACCACGACCTGGCAAGCGAGCTTTGGGAGACCGGAAACTCAGACGCGATGACGCTCGCGTTGATGATCGCGGATCCCGCGAAGTGGAAATCGTCCGAGATCGACCGCTGGCTCAAGCCGCTGGACTACTCCTTGCTGATTGACATGCTTGCCGGTTTGGTTGCCCGATCCAAGTTTCGCGCGGCCAAATGGAAGAAATGGTCTAAGTCCAAGTCCGAACAGCCATTGGTGGCCGCCTACGCGCTGTTGGCAGACTGGGTCACGAACGAACCCAAAGAGGTGCCCGACGAACTGCTGGAGGAGGCACTGGATCGGATTGGTCACCAGATTCATCAATCACCCAATCTTGCCCGGCACTCGATGAACAATGCGCTCATCGCGATCGGCGTTGCCCGAGACGACTACCGCGACGCAATGATGTCCGTCGCCGAGTCGATCGGCAAGGTCACGGTGGACCACGGCGAAACCAGTTGTAAAACACCCGATGCGGCCGGCTACGTGACCAAGGCACTTTCCTCAAAGCATCGTCGAAAGCGGTGATTCCACTTTCAAATTGTTCCTCTAACGAATCGTCGGTCCATTCATGCGCCCTCTGCTCACCAGCCTCTGCGTCCTTCTTGGCGTCACCGCGACCGCGCAGGACGCGAAGACACCGTCGACTGACACGCAAGCCGAACTCACACCGGAGGTGTTGATCCGCGGAGACGAGCCCGGGTGGGTGCCGCTGGGCGAGGAGGACTTCGTACGCGTCAATGGGGACGACAAGACCTTGGTGTGGTCAGGTACTGTCGCACAAGGAAGCGGCACACCGATTGGAGTCACTCGCAGCCGACGCAGCTATCGCAATTTCGAGTTGCTGATCGAGTGGAAGCATCAGCGGGACGCCGGCAACTCGGGCGTCTTTCTGTGGACGCCGATGTCGGCATTGGAAGAGTTGCCCCCTGGAAAACTTCCCGATGGCGGCATCGAGATCCAGATGCTGGACCACGGCTACACACGGAAGTACCAAGAGCGAACCGGAAAGCCAGCCGATTGGTTCACGACCAACGGCGATGTGTTTGCGGTCGGCAAATCGACGATGATGCCGTTCCCTCCGCTGTCACCCAATGGTCGGCGGAGCTTTCCACGCGAGGATCGAAGTCACGGTGTCGGTCAATGGAATCGCTACTACGTCCGAGCCATCAATGGCGAAGTCCGCCTTTGGGTCAACGGCGGCGAAGTCTCAGGTGGATCCGACTGTTCACCCAGCGAAGGCTACCTCTGTCTTGAGAGTGAAGGCAGTCCCATCCAGTTTCGCAACCTACGCATCCGCGAACTGCCCTAGGAGAGTTGGTCACAAGAATGTTGACTGAGCATCGTTTTGTGACTTGATCAAGCGTTCGAGGAGACACCGATGACCTACGAGATACCGGCGATATGGTGAAAGTTTTTCGGGTGCTGCACGGATCGAGGGAGAACCTCGTGGATGCTAGCGAGCTTCCAGTCTAGTTCAGCGATGGTGTCAACTGGTAGGCTGCAATGTGTTGCGATTGCGGCTGGCTAGGTTCTGCGATGTAGAAGTGGTCTTAGGTAGGCTCCTGTTTTGCTTTGCTTGACGTTGGCAACGTCTTCGGGGGTACCTGCGGCAAGGATCTGGCCACCTCCCGTGCCTCCTTCTGGGCCCAGGTCGATCAACCAATCGCACGCGGCCAGCAGGTCCAGGTTGTGCTCGATCACCAATACCGTGTTGCCGCGATCAACCAGTTGTTGCAGCACCGCCAAGAGTCGCTGAACGTCCGCGAAATGCAAGCCGGTTGTCGGTTCGTCCAACAGATACAGTGTGTTGCCGGTGGC
>JBCCUO010000616.1:0-3355 GCA_039196805.1 Planctomycetota bacterium
AAACGGTCAGCAACTTGCGGATTGACGATGCCACCAAACGAACTGAGATCATCGATGCGATCGGTGACGTCTTCGGATCGCTCAACCGTGTGCGAAGCGCGCTCAAGGCCCGGATCAGCGACCTGGTCAGTGTCGAGGGGCAAGCAGAATTCGCCTCGCAGCTGAAGCTGCTGGAACAGACCACTTCCGGATACTTGGATGTATGCGATTCGCCGGAGAAATGCGACGAGTACCTGACCAAGGTGATGGTGCAGCTGGAGGAACTGGAGGGACGATTCGCCGAGTTCGACGACTTCGTGGTTCAGCTGGCGCAGCGTCGCGACGAAGTCTATGCGGCCTTCGAATCTCGCAAAGTCCAACTGATCGAAAAACGAAATCGTCGCGCCGAGTCCTTAGTCTCCGCAGCCGATCGAATCCTGAAGGGGATCGATGGTCGCGTCCGGGCGATGGAGTCGGCCGATCAGATCGCAGCCTACTTTGCCGGCGACCTGATGGTCGAAAAGGTGCGCGACATCATCGACCAATTGGGCGGGTTGGACGATGCCGTTCGGGTCGAGGATCTGCAGAGCCGTCTGAAGACCATTCGGGAAGACGCTTCCCGGCAGTTGAAAGATCGGCTGGATCTCTACGAGGACGGTGGCGACATCATTCGGCTGGGCAATCAAAAGTTCGCAGTCAACACTCAGCCGCTGGACCTGACGACCGTGCTTCGCGGCGGTGAGATGTGCCTGCATCTGACCGGCACGCAGTACTTCGAAGAGTTGCATGACGAGGAGTTGATTGCCTCGCGTGACCTTTGGAATCAGGAACTAGTCAGCGAAAACGACGACGTCTACCGCGCCGAGTATTTGGCCGGCGACCTGCTGGCGGCGATCCGAGGGTCAGGGGAAAAAGTCGACCCTTCGGAGGTCGATGACGCGTTCGTGCAGAAGCGAATCGGCGGACGGTTCGAAGAGGGATACGCCAAGGGCGTGCACGATCACGATGCCGCAATGATCCTTGCCGCGCTGCTGAAGATGGACCAAACGGCCGGATTGCTGCGGCACGGTCCCAGCGTTCGCGCCGCCGCGATGCTGTGGTTCGAAAAGTTGCTGGATGCCAAAACCCGAAAGGCGATGAGCGACTGGATCGGCGGCTTCGCCAAGCTGGCCAAGGCGTTTCCTAATGCGGAGCCGGCGATGGAGTTTCGGCAGCAACTGACCAAGCTGGCTGCCGCGAATGATCAGTGGCCGCGGCTGTTCGAAAGCACGGTTACCGCCGAGCTGATATCCGACTACCTGTTCGATCAGTTCGTGCTGACTAGCCGCAAACATACGATCAGCTCGCGGGCCGCCAACCTGCTGAAGCACTTCACCGAAGCACTGCCGACAGACGACCGCGAGAAGTTGTTGCACACGGCCATGAAGGCCAACGAGCAGCGCCCGGCCCAGGCGTTCGTATTGGCCCGCAACTGGATCGATGCTTTCTTGGAGAGCCACGATGATGGGCGAAACGAAGATCCCGCATCCGGATATCGTGACGAGCTGGCGTGGTTGATCTTCAGTGGCGTCTCGTCTGCTAAGCCGGTAGATGCGGTGATGGCAACGACATTGGCCGGCCTGGCAGGGAACCATCCGCGAATTTCGGGCGGCGAGATGCCGCTGCACTATCACGACCTGAATCGTCGACTCCGGCGCTACCACGATGATGTGGTTCCTCGTTTTCGGGCCTTGCATGCCACCAAGACCGAGGTGGTCGAAACGGCTCGCCAGGACATGCGGCTGGATGAATTCAAACCACGCGTGCTGACCAGTTTCGTCCGCAACCAGCTTCTAGACGAAGTCTATCTGCCGATGATTGGCGACAACTTGGCCAAGCAAATGGGAGCTGCGGGCGAGAACAAACGCACCGATCGCATGGGGCTGCTGCTGTTGATCTCGCCACCGGGCTATGGAAAAACGACGTTGATGGAATACGTTGCCAATCGGTTGGGCATCGTGTTCATGAAGATCAACGGGCCGGCCATCGGCCACGGTGTCACATCGCTGGATCCCGGTGAGGCTCCCAATGCCGCCGCTCGCGAGGAGGTCGAACGTCTGAACTTGGCGCTGGAGATGGGGGACAATGTGATGCTCTACTTGGATGACATCCAGCACACCCATCCCGAGTTGCTGCAAAAGTTCATCTCGCTTTGCGATGCGACTCGCAAGATCGAAGGCGTCCGGAACGGAAAGACACGAACCTACGATTTGCGCGGCCGACGCGTTGCCGTGGTCATGGCAGGCAATCCCTACACCGAGAGTGGTGATCGGTTTCAGATCCCGGACATGCTTTCTAACCGGGCGGATGTCTACAACCTGGGCGAAATCATCGGCGACTCGACCGACGCCTTTGAGATGAGCTATCTGGAAAACGGTCTGACCAGCAACCCGACACTCGCGCCGCTATCGACGCAGGATCCCGGTGACGCCCGGGCGATCATCCGTGCCGCCCAGCGTGACTCATTGGAGGGCATCGAACTGAAGGGCAACCTGTCGATGGACCAGGTTCGCGAGATGTTCGAAGTCACCAAGAAGCTGCTGCGCGTTCGCGATGTCGTGCTGAAAGTGAATCGAGCCTACATCCGCAGCGCCGCCCAAGCCGATCAATACCGCACCGAACCGCCATTCAAGCTGCAGGGTAGCTACCGAAACATGAACCGCATGGCGGAGAAGGTCGCCGCGGTCATGAATGATGAAGAACTGCAGTCGCTGATCATCAGCAACTACGAACAGGACGCGCAAACGTTGACGACGGACAACGAAGCCAACGTCCTGAAGTTTAAGGAGTTGATGGGAGTGCTAACGATCGAGCAGCAGCAACGTTGGGATGCGATCAAGTACGCCTACGTGGAAAGCGTGCGGATGTCGGGGATGGACAGCGAGGACCAAGCCGGGCAGTTGATGCGCCAGTTGGCATCGATGCGAGACGGGTTGGAGTCGATTCGTCAGGTGCTCAGCAAAGCGGTCGCGATGACGGGCAGCGGCGCCGAAGACCGGATGGACTCACGCATCGACTCGCTGCGACAAAGCTTGACGCAGTCGGGCGAAAAACTGGCTCATTCATTGAATCAGACTTGCCAGCACTTGGAACAAATGAGTCAAGAACGAACGCAAAACCCGCCGGAGCAAAAGGTCTTCGTCCAGCACAAGGTGCCACGCGTCTTGGTCGATCTGATCAAGGGCCAGTTTCACTTGGCGCAAGAGTGGCTTCGTCCGATCCTAAACGAGTCGATCGACAACGGCCGAGACCTTCAGCGTTTGCAAGACCAGCTGCAGTCGATGCTCAAGAACTACGAAGAAGTTGAACGTGTCTTTGCATCGGAGCGAAAGCTGGA
>JBCCUO010000617.1:0-3355 GCA_039196805.1 Planctomycetota bacterium
GATATAGCCAACAAATGCAATCACAACCCGAGGCGTCAGGGAGCGGATATTCAACGGCGGGTCAAGCCGAGCGAGTGACCATGGTCGATTAGTCGGACGCCTGCTCCGGACGCTGGAACAACCGAAATTTTCCGATTGAGGGGTCGATAGCAGCGACAGACCGCAGTCCAGGAACGTCCCAGAGCGGTGCTAGCTCACTGGCTGTGCGTCGATAGTGCATCTCCAGGTGCTCGCACGAGAGCAGTCTTGCCGTTTTCGCTATCTCGTCGACGGGAACGTCACCGTATCCGGAGATCGAAACACGGCGTTCTGCCTTTTGGTAGTCCGCAGGCCGATAGGTCATTCGGCTCTGATCGGCGGGGACGGTCTCGTAGTAAATCGTTGCCGGTATGCCCAGCGACACCAACATCGTGTTGTCGCTGCTGATCAAAACGCGCAGATTCGGAATGTCCGACATCGCGTTCAGCGTTTCGCGATCAAAATCGGTCAGCGATAAGCTGAGATTCATGGGGCGATTCGATCGATCAGCCTTGGCCCAGCGACGTACTCCATCGGCGCCTAGCCGAAAGCCACTGAGTGACACAGGGCAGTTGGTCAGAAGCGTATGAATTTCGTCGTACTGCGGGAGTGTGAGGGATTCACCATTCAGCGCAACCCAGCGCATGTTTGCCAGCAAAGACAGGTCGATCGACTGAGGTTGGATATCCGTGATTTTTATCCGGCACAGTCCGTCTGGGAGCTCTCCCAGCAATTTCACTTCGCCAGGCAGCAACCGTCTCACATTCAGCTGGAGATCACTCAGAGTCTTCTGCCGGCTCACCCAACGAACGAGTCGCGGTGACAACGGGGCTTGACCTTCGAATCGCTCCAACAGCATCGACTCCAACGTGGGCGAGTCGTATCGCTCGAGTCTTAGCGATTGAAAGTCTTCCAGGTTGCCGCTTACCCGCTTCACACCCCGCATGCAGTCGGGCCCAATGCGATCGGCCAGCCAAGAAGGCAGCATGTTTCCTTGTTCGTCTTGTCGCCATTCGCCGACAGGCCGTTGGCGTCTGTGCTTTCGAAACTCCAACGAATTGGCACGGAGGTCGCTGATGAATGCCTGGCGCTGGATGAAGGGCTGCAGGTAGCCCAAGAAAGAAAAAGCCAAACCGCCTAAGATCGGCAGCGTGATCACACAGAGCGCGACAGAAAGCCGGCCTCGTAGCTGAATGAGTCGGACTGCGACAAAGCTGGCGAGACCGACCACAGCACCGATCGAGACGGCAAGTAAATACTGATTCGTGGCCGCAATCAGGCTGAGCAGCACGACTGCCGCCAGGCCGATTGAAACCGCGTACGCAATCATCCGTGGTTGATGAGAAGACCGAGGAGCGATGGCGTCGCTGTCAGCCCGCGCGTCGGTCGGTTGCATGATGGCGATGTCAATGAGTTGCGGGATTCATGGTTGCGTTAAGAGCGCAAGCACGCTCATTCGTAGCGGCAGCCGCGCAGGCTTGTTCAAGTCAGCGGATGTCGCGTACGTCGGTCGTTCATGATCGCATGCCCGTCAATCGGGTAGCCGAACGTGGGACTTCCAGCCGGTTTCGTCGATCGTTTCAATCAATTGCAGCGTTGGACATTGCCAAAGTCGATCAACCTCTTGAGCGGACAATACGCGTCTCAATAACAACGCATCGCAACGGAACCAGTTCACCAGCTCCGCCACCTCTTCGATCGTCAGCTTAACGGATGGGAGTTCCAACTGCCGCTTGATCTCAACGTCGATGTCAGGACTGATTCTGCTCGGTTGGTAGTTGGAGACGCGCGTGCCCCAAAGCTGATACTTGTTGCGAACGATTTGAGTGCCTTGTCTGAAGTAGGTCATCTCGGACGGCAACTCAAGCAGCGCTTCGAGCGTGGCATGGCTGATTCGCGTATTCGACAACGAAAGTCTAACGCGTCGCTTGCCGACTGAGTCTCGCCATCGACGGATGAGCTTGGGACTGAGCGAGATACCGTCCCATTCGACGTATTCTGTTTTTGCAAGGCTAGCCAGTTGATCGATTTGTGACTCGGTAATCCTTCGCCCCACCAGAGTGATGCTCCGAATCGATTCGACGTTGGAGAAGTCCGCCGTCTGATCATCGAACTTCTGAATCCTCAAGTGGATCGGTTGATGTAGCCTGGCCAACACTTGTACGTCCTCTTCGGTCAGCCGGCTGAGCGTCACCCCAACACGATCAAGTTTCAGTTCGTTGAGACGATCGATGAGAGACGGACTCAGAAGTGACTCATCGCCGCTTCGCGTGAGGTCGACCCAGCGAACGAGTGGAAGTCTCATCTGAGAAAGAGGCAACGCCTGAATCTCCTCAATCGATCCGGTAATGTCCGTCACCTCACTCATGCAGTCCGGTCCGATCATGTCGGCCAGCCAATTGGGCAGCAGGGTCCCGTTGTGATCTTGCTTCCACTCACCGTGTTCGGAGACACGCGTTGCTCTGAAGCTAATCGCGTTCTTGCGGAGTTGATCAATCGTTCGCTGGTTTTCGCGATACGGCTGCAGCGATCGGAATCCCGCGAAGGCGAGACCCAGCACCAGCGGGAGTCCGAACACGCAGATGGCCAGCGACAGCTGGCCGCGACGCTGAACGGTTCGGCAGACCACGAACACGACCAGAGCAAGCAGTGCACCGACCACAACCGACAGAAGGCTTTGCCGGGTAGCGACGTAGCTGAGCAGGTAGCTAATCGCCCAGGCGACGAGTGCAGCAATCGAAGCGGTGACGGCAAGACGCCGTGTTTCACCCACTTCTTCCGACGGGTCCCGCTTTGAACTCATTGGCCCATTGCGTCAACGCGTTCATCTCGCGCAGAGAAATCGCGATGGGCTTGTCTTGGTTCGTCGGGACGCAAGTACGTCATCGAATGGCCTGCGTTTCTCGTCCTAATCACCAGGAGATCGGGGCACTGCCAAAACTGCTTCACTTCATCTTCTGACAATGAATAGGACAGCCTGAGTGAATCACAACGGAAGAGCCGGGCGAGCTCGAACGCCTCCGAAGTGATTTGCTGGCGCGACCACAACGACAAATGGCGCGTGGTCGCTGCGGCGTCACCAGACTGTTGGAAGCGATTCGGCCCACGATAAAAGTTGATACTGATCGCTACCGACTTCGGCGTCACCGAGAACACTCCGCTTGCGAGCTGCAGCGATAGTCGTGGTGACTCCAGCAAAGTGATCAACATGTCGCGGTCAATCTGCGTCTTTTTCATTTCTAGGCTCGCCGGTCGCCCGCCCAAACCTGAGACAAAGACTCTGCTGTTTTGAGGCGTCCAGACAATTCCGTCCAGGCTGATCCAGGCGTCACTTGAA
>JBCCUO010000618.1:0-3350 GCA_039196805.1 Planctomycetota bacterium
AGCGGCATGGCGGATGAAGTCGCCGATATCGTCAGCAGCTGGTGGCAGGAGCTACAGTTGGCTCCGACTCCCACACCCGTCGCGCTCAAGGCCCTGTCACGCATGCTGGCAAGCGGAATCTCGCAGCCGGGGACGTGACCGCCGAGGTTCATGTGCTACCGATTGGTTTGACCACCCCCACTGGAGCTGTCGCGTTTTGCGATCTTTCCTGAAGAAATCGGTTCTCCAGCGGTGACGGTTTGCAGGCTCTTGTCGTTCTAGAGGGAACTGGCGAGTGCCATGGGACGTCTATTCACCGACAAACAGGGGCTTTCTTGTGAAAAGCGGCCTCAAGGAGGGAGTCTTGGCTGCGATGCGACGGTGCGGTTGTCGGCGCCGATCAGGATCTGCCATATCGGTTTAGAATTGAGACAATCGGATGGAATGCCGGGCAACTTTGGCGGGGACGAGTCGATAACCGCTGCTAGCCGAGGATCGATCCTGGGGCAAATTTGACGATGCAAGCAAACCTTTAAGGGCTGGCCTGAACGAATCATGGTGGCGTACTTAGCTGTACACAGTGGACCTGAAAAAGGACGGCAGTTTTTGCTCGATCCTGCTCGACCGATGCACATCGGTCGTGGCGTGAGCTGCGAGATCGTGCTCACCGATCCGGTCAGCTCGCGCTTTCATGCCGTGGTCTTTCGCGAGGACGGTGGTTGGCATTTGCGCGACACCAGCAGCCGCAACGGAACGCTGGTCAATGGTCAGAAAACTGATCACGCCAGGCTGATCGATCAATCGGTGGTCCGAATTGGTGAGACGGAGCTGCGACTGATCGAATCGGAACCTAGTTTGGAAGACACGCTGTCCAGCAGTCAGACACTGTTGCTAGATGGAGATGACGAGCCGGACTGGCGTCCGCTGGATCATGAGTTGCTTAGCAGTGCGGCGCAGACGGGACACGTGCTGGATCTGTACCAGCTGAGCTTGATGCTGTTGCGATCCGATACTCGCGAAGAGGTGGATGAAATCATCCACACGGTCTTGGATTTTCTCCGTGGTCGAACGGACGCGGACATGGTGGTCTTCTACTTTGGTTTTGAAGATGGCCAACCGCAGCCGCAGATGTGCTTGCCAGCCGAGTTGCAATCCTCCGCCGCGTTGAGCCGCAAGCTGGTGCGTCGCATCGTTCAGCAGGGCAAGTCACTTTGGATCACTCAGGACAGCGACCCCAAGCTTCGCGCCGATGCGTGCGGCGACGGTAGCTGGACCGAGATGATTTGCGTTCCGATGAACAATGGGCTGGAGAACGTTGGCGTTCTGCAACTGCAGCGGACACAGTCCCGATTCACCGAAGACCAATTTGATTTGGTGGTCGCCGCTGCCTCGCTGTTGGGTGTCAGCTTGCGTCGCGCATCGGAACACGACTCGTTGCGTGCCGAACGGGCTCATTTGGCCAGTCGTAACGCGGAAGGGGACGAGCTGATTGGCAACAGCCAAGTCATGCAGAAACTCAAGGAACGAATTCGCCGCATCGGGCGAGCGACCGGTTCCGTCTTGATCCGTGGCGAGAGTGGTAGCGGAAAGGAACTCGTCGCGCGAGCCGTGCACGCTTGCAGTCGTCGATCACAGCGTCCAATGCTGACGGTCAATTGCGCCGCGATCCCTCAGGACTTGATCGAGAGTCAACTGTTCGGGCACAAAAAAGGGGCCTTCACTGGCGCGGAGCAGGACCACGTTGGCTGGTTTCAGCAGGCGCACACGGGGACGCTGTTCCTGGACGAGATCGGTGAGTTGACTTTGGCCGGCCAGGCCAAGCTGCTGCGAATCTTGGAGGGGCATCCGTTCTTGCCGGTCGGGGCCAGTGAAGAAGTGCTGGTTGATGTTCGCGTCTTGGCGGCCACCAATCGCGATTTGGCGGAGTTTGTTCGTGAGGGGCGTTTTCGAGAGGACTTATTCTATCGACTGAGCGTGTTTGAGTTGCTGGTCCCTCCCCTGCGCGACCGAGACGATGACATCGATCTCTTGGTTGACCATTTTCTGGATCACTTTCGTCGCCAACATGGACGGCCGGGTTTGGGCCTAGGCGACGATGCCAGGTTCCGTCTCCGCGAATACGCCTGGCCTGGCAACGTCCGTCAGCTTCGCAACGTCGTCGACAGCGCGGTCGTGATGGCCGACGATCCCGCGATCACGGCGGATGATTTGGGTCTACGCGATGCGGGCACCAGTCGCCTGGACACGTTGCGAATCGACCAGTGGGAACAGAGACTGATTCGCAAAGCATTGCAACGGGCTGGTGGCAGTGTCCCCGCCGCCGCCAAGCTGCTTGGCATCAGTCGTGCGACAGCCTATCGCAAAATCTCGGAGTACGAGATCGAACGCTGAAGGTATAGCAATGAGCCGCTGGTCGCTCCACGATCGTAGTTTTTCTTCGGAGACCGCATCAAGCGGTGGAGCGGTCGGCGACACTCTGACCGCTTCTCAGTCTGGGCTTCGGAGTGGGCTGGCTACACTTTCGCCGATCGCTCCGCGAACAACCGCGGATTAGAACCGCAGGCTTGCTTCGATGAAAACTGCGTCGTCAAGATTGATGTCGATCGGCTGGTTGTCGTACTCGATCGATCGGTCGAAGGCCCATCCGGTCTCGATGCTCCAACCTCGATTCCCTGCTCGCAACCGCTCGTAGCCTAGCAGCAATCGAAACTCGCTCAGCGTGAGGACGTCGTTTGCACCTGAGGACCGTGAGACCGCCCACGAGTTGCCTCCGATCGTCGCCGCCACGTATCCCCAGCGTTCTTCTCGCGGGCCGTCTTTGAAGAATCGCTTGGCGATCCGCGGCTTCGGAGCCATCAGCTCGATGCGGAGGTCAGGCGATGGCGTCCAGGTCAGTCCGATCGCCGGTAGGACGGACAAGTCGGAGCGATCGAGATACACCGCACCGGCTGAAAGGGCGAGCCGCTTTGGAATCGCGTCCCAGTTGACCAAACCAAACCCCATGACGCGAACAGCATCCTGGCTGGTCGTGAAGTCGCTTCGGACCGAAGGCGTGACGGAAACCAGCGTGCTGAGCCGCGATGTCCATTGGTACCGGTTCAGCAGCAGGACGCCGGTCGAGTAGAGCGTCTCGGGCACGTCGATCGCGGTCGGGCCGTCTAGGTAGTCGGCACGAAACTGCGGTCGTATCACCAAGACGTTTTTGAGGTTCGTCAGGCTGCCAAGCGGGACGGCCATCGCAACATTAGCTTCCCAAAACGATCGATTCAGTCCTCCACCGGCGTCTCCCAAATCACCCAAGTATCCTGACCGCAGCTCGCTTCCCTGCCAGAAGCTCTTACGGAATCTTTCCAGCGGCTCGTTCGCATCGG
>JBCCUO010000619.1:0-3346 GCA_039196805.1 Planctomycetota bacterium
CGCGGATCATGCATCAGCCGCTTGGCGCCAGCCTGTCGGGTTTAGTGAACATCGAAGAACCCGCTCGCTAGCGCGATGCGGATGATGAATGGGAAGACCACATGGTGTCGCGCATCATGCATCAGCCCTTCGGCGCCAGCCTGTCGGGTCTAATGAGCATTGAAGCACCCGCTCGCTAGCGCGATGCGGCCGATGGATAGGCGGACCACGTCGTGTAGTGGATCATGCATCAGCCCTTCGGCGCCAACCTGTCGAGTCTAATGAGCATTGAAGAACCCGCTCGCTAGCGCGATGCGGCTGATGGATAGACGGACCACGTCGTGTAGTGGATCATCCATCAGCCGCGTGGCGCCAGCCTGTCGGGTCGAATGGGCATTGCAGAACCCGCTCGCTTGCGCGATGCGGCCGATGGATAGGCGGACCACGTCGTGTCGCGGATCATGCATCAGCCGCTTGGCGCCAGCCTGTCGGGTCTAATGAGCATTGAAGCACCCGCTCGCTAGCGCGATGCGGCTGATGGATAGGCGGACCACGTCGTGTAGTGGATCATGCATCAGCCGCTTGGCGCCAATCTGTCGGGTCTAATGAGCATTGAAGAACCCGCTCGCTTGCGCGATGCGGTTGATGGCTCGATCGAATCATCGATCAGCTGTTCGTCTTCTTGCTGATCTCGTCCCGCTTTTGGATCAGCTGCGCGATCACGCTGACTGAGATTTCGACGGGCGTGTTGTTGCCGATCGGCAGACCGATCGGGCAATGAAAACTGTCAATCTGTTGATCCGATATCCCACGTTGCTTCAAATCGCGGCGTAACACACTGGCCTTTTGCGCGCTTCCGATCACGCCCAGGTAGGGTGGCTGCCGCGTCGCCAGGATCTCCGCCAGTACCGGCAAGTCAGTCGCGTGCCCCTTACTCATTAAAACGAAGAACGCGTGTTCGGGCTGATCTTTCACGACCTCAAGCGGCTCTTGGGCACAGCAGGTCGTCAGCCGGGGATGGCTGGGCAGTCGGCTGAGCCACTCCGCGCGTGGATCGATGCAGGTCACGCGGCAGTTCAGCTGCAGCAGCATCGGCACCAGGGCCTGGACGACGTGACCGGCGCCAAAGATCGCGATTGGCCAGTCAGCTCGTCCGTGCGCCTCGAAGAACAGCTTCACTTCGCCGCCGCACGTCATGCCGATGTCGGTTTGTAGGTTCCAGGTCACCAAGTCGCAGCTCGACTGATCCTGTGAAGTGAGCAGTCGCTGAGCGTGGGCGATTGCGGCCGCTTCGATCTTGCCGCCACCGACTGTTCCCCAATCCAGACCAGATGGTGTCACGATCGCCTTGGCACCAACGACTTGCGGAGCACTGCCCCGGACGGCGACCATCGTGATGCACGCGAACGGTGTCTGATCTTCCACCAGTTGGCGAAGTTTCCGGCTATGTTGCATGACATCGAACGTCATGAGGTTGCCTTAAAAAAGCGGAGGCATCGCGTGGAAACGCACGTAGCTCGATGTTATTCGATCGTTCCGGCAGCAGGAAGAAGTCGCCGCATGAGACGCCCGAAACTGCTGCTGCCGTGGAAAGAGTCAACGATCATCGATCATGTCTTGGCCGCTTGGACGTCCAGTCGCGTTGATGCGGTGATCGTCGTGACCCGAGACGATGATGTGGCGTTAGTCCAAGCCTGCAGGCGATGGCCGGTCCAGGTGGTCCATCCTGATCGGGAGCCCGATGACATGAAAGCCTCGATTCAATGCGGGCTGCGCTGGATCGCGACCCGCTGGGATCCACGCCCCACCGATCGCTGCTTCATCGCACCGGCCGATCTGCCTACCCTGACTTCCGAACTGGTCGACGAATTGATCCAGGTGGAAGCGACCGCCGCGAGCATCGTGTTGCCCGTTCGAGACGGAAAAACGGGGCATCCGGCGCTCTTCCCTTGGCCGATGACCGAGGAGATCTTCCAGTTAGCAGCCGATCAGGGGGTGAATCATCTGGTCGACTCGCTGCCAACGAATCCGGTGCCCGTCCGTGATCCGTTGATCCGAGACATCGACACACCGTACGACTACCGAGAAGCGATCGAGCGATCGACACACGACATCGAGGACTGACCGAAGGAGGGATCGGGGAGACGCAACGATGGAAGAGTTTTGAGGGAGAAGGCATCACAACCAGAAGCGTCAGCGAAGGATCGTTCGCAACTGCTGGAAACCAAGATCTGACGAATCGGCTTTGGGAAGGTGCGATGTGGAGGCAGAGCCTCCGGCGCAGTGCGTCCCACGGCAGAGCCGTGGAACGAGGTGTTCACTGCTTCCTTCTGGCTGACCGCAAACCCCTAACTTCCACAGGAAAAGCGGGCTCGGGTCTGATACACTTGCGCTCACTGGCTTGATCGATACGCTCCTCACGGAGTCTCTTCACGATGACAAAAATCAGCGTAAATGGCACGACACATGACCTCAGCGGTGTTCCGGATGACACACCGCTGCTCTGGGTGCTTCGTGATCACCTGGGGTTGACGGGAACCAAGTACGGATGCGGCGTCTCCGAGTGCGGGTGCTGCACCGTTCACGTCGATGGCGAAGCCGTGCAGTCGTGCGTCACCGAGTTGAGCGAAGTGGGTGATTCGGAGGTCACGACGATCGAAGGCTTGTCCGAAGATGGAACGCACCCGGTTCAGAAGGCTTGGAAGGAGCACAACGTTCCGCAGTGTGGTTACTGCCAAGTCGGCCAAATGATGATGGCCGCCGCGCTATTGAATAACAACGACGACCCGTCAGACGACGAGATCGAATCGGAAATGTGGAACATCTGTCGCTGCGGAACTTACCCGCGAGTTCGCACCGCCATCAAATCGGCAGCCAAGGAGATCCAAAGCAATGACTGAGTCACTGTTGAATCGCTCCGCACTCACGCGTCGCCGGTTTCTGACCAGCGTATCGGCTGGATCATTGGTCTTGATGGCCAAACTGACTCCCGCGAAAGACGTGGACGTGGTGTTGGCTGATGACGCCAGCGTCGACGACTTCGCACCAGACTTTTTTGTCTCGGTGGCACCCGACAGTACCGTCACGATTCTGGCTCACCGGTCAGAGATGGGGACCGGGATTCGCACGATGCTTCCGCGAATCGTGGCCGATGAATTGGAAGCGGACTGGGATCGTGTCGTCATCCAACAAGCACCAGGGGACAAGCGACTTGGTGACCAAAATACCGATGGATCGAACAGCATTCGGTTCTTTTTTGATCGCATGCGAGTCGCAGGCGCCACCGCCAGGACCATGCTGGAACAGGCTGCTGCCAAAACGTGGTCGGTTGATGCCGACCAGTGCTATGCCGAGGACCATCTGATCA
>JBCCUO010000620.1:0-3343 GCA_039196805.1 Planctomycetota bacterium
TCCAATTAGAATTCTAACGCTCGGGGAATGAACCGTGACCGGAATCCCCGAATGCTACCCCCTGCCCGTTCGCACCCCACCTGACGTCCGTCCCTGGACTCTTCCCAACATGCTTGATCCAACCAACAACCGTCGTGTCTCCGCTAGCCGTCGTTCTGTTCACCGATCCTGGTGCTTGACCTTGATGGCGGCCTTCTCTTTTTCCTTTGTCGCATCGTCAGCCAGCGCCGCCGACGCGACAAGCTCTGATTGGCCGCAGTGGCGAGGAGCAGGTCAAAACGGCGTTGCCAGCGCCGGAGCCTACCCACTGTCTTGGTCAGAGGAATCCGGGGTGGCGTGGAAGCTGGCCATCCCCGGTTCCGGCGGAAGCACACCGGTGGTCGCGGGATCAACCGCCTACCTAACGGCGGGAGCACCTGGTGAGCCGGATCCGCGAGGGAAGTCAAAGGAACCGCCCGCCGCGATGAACTACCTGCTAGCGATCGACCTGGAAACGGGTGAACTGAAATGGAAGACGCCGATCGGAATCGACCGAGGTGGGAAGCACCGCAAGGGTTCCGGCAGCAACCCCTCGCCCGTCACCGACGGTGAACACATCTACTGCTACTTTCGCAGCGGTGATCTGGCGTGTGTCGACATCGATGGCCACGTTCAATGGCACACGAACATCCAGGTCTTGTTTGGTCGCGATTCCCTGTGGTGGGATCTGGGCACCTCTCCACTGCTGACCCCCGACTCGGTCGTGATTGCCGTGATGCAAACGGGGCCTAGCTTTCTGGTGGCGTTCGACAAAAAGACGGGCCAGCGAAAGTGGAAAGCTGATCGCAGTGTGAAAGCGCCTTTGGAGGCAGCTCAAAGCTACACCACCCCCGTGGCCGTAGCGGTCAACAACAAGCCCGCCATCGCGGTGATGGGCGCGGACCATCTGACGCTCAATCAACGCGACAACGGCCAGTTGATCGGCCAGCTGGGTGGCTTCAATCCCGGCGAAGAGGAATACTTTCGATCGATCTCTTCGCCGGCCGCTGAGGGCCACGTGATTGTTTGCCCTTACGCTCGAGGGGAAACGCTAACCGGTGTGGACATGAACGCTCTGGCCGATGGAAAAGGAGATCAGTCGATTCTATGGTTCCGAGACGACCTGGGAAGTGATGTGCCGACACCCGCGATCGACCAGGGCACTGTGTATGTGGTCAGCGATGGCAAGGCGACTCGCGGACGCGTCTCGGCGCTGGACCTGATGACTGGCAAGACGAAGTGGGATCTGCAACTGCCGAAGTCGCGCCTTGGCTACAGCAGTTCACCACTGGTAGCAGGGAATCACCTGTACGCGGTCCAAGAAGACGGCACGACCTTCGTAGTGGGGCCGTTGGATGCGGGTCAGCCCGAACTCGTTGCCACCAATCAGTTGGCCGACGATCAGCAGTTCACCGTTGCCAGTCCGGTACCGTTGCCAACCGTAACCGGCCAAGGCGACTTACTGCTACGAACCAAGGGCTTCCTGCATCGGATTAGCGCCCGCTAGCGTGACTGTTCGTATGCGTCAGTACGTGCCCATTTCCCGTTTGGGGACGCCTGCCAGCACCTTGGACAACGCCCCGCGCAATTCCCGGACCTTCAACGGAAGCGCCAACAGCTTGCGGTTGGGTCCACGTTTTGCGCCGCGAATGATTGTTTGTTGACGATGGTCGGCCAACAAGATCGAAGGGATCGCCTTCGTGTGTTCGCTGGTCGCAAATTCATTGTGAGCTTGCAGCGTCAACGTACCGAGGTCAGCTGCGCCGAAAATCACGACGTCAGCCGGCGCTTCATAGGTGGGATCAAATCGGGCCAACGCGCGGTTGGGATCGGAAATGATCAACACTCGGTATCCACGCGACTTGAGCCGTTGGCGAATGGCGTTTTGCAGTTCCGCTTTCGACTCAACCAGCATCACGACGTATCCTTCGCCCTCATTCGATGGCAAGTCGTCATCGCCCACTTGATCGGCGTTCACCGGAGCGTGGTCATCACCAAAGGGCGCCACACGTCCGCGTTTCACTAACTCGATCGTCTTTCGGACCTCGGCCTGAAGCGCCGCGCACGATTGGATGCGCTTCTCGGGGTCGAATGTCATTGCTCGCTGCGTCAACTGGTTCACGACACCTGGAACGTCGGGGACAATTTCATGCAGCGGAGTGATTTCCTGAAAACGGCTCACATTCAGTCGCTGCAGGCGGTCACGTGTTTCGGTCAGTGCTGGGGTTCCCGCAAGCATGTGATACATCATGTTGCCGGCGAAATAGACATCGCTGCGAGGATCGTCCTTCCGCACGCCCGTACCGCGTTCGAGCGCCGCATAATCGATGGCACGCGCATTGGGGCAATCCGCCATCTGCTCTGGGTTGTTGCGGTCGCTGAGCGCGGCCAATCCAAAGTCCACCAACTTGGCTTTTCCCTGTGCTGTCACCAGCACATTGGATAGCTTCAAGTCACGGTGGGAGATTCCGAACGTTGCCGCGTAGGCCAGCCCGCCCGCTATGTCGTCCATCAATTTGAGACACAAATCGGCAGGCAACCGGCCACGGATCTTGACCAGATCGCGGAGCGTTTGGCCTTCGACAAACTCCATGACCAGGAACGGGTTTCGTTTGTCCGGTACGACATCATAGATGCTGACAATGCTCGGGTGCCGCAACTTGAGCCCCATCCTGCCTTCACGCAGAAACTGCTCCAGCTCCTTGACCTCGTCACGGAACCGCTTGCGAAGCACCTTGACGGCGAAGACCTCGTCACCCTTCTGAGCCCGATAGACACGAGCGAACGTACCCGCTCCGATCAAATACAGGACCTTGTAGTCCCCATAGAAATAGCCGCTTCGGTCCCCCTTGAGGATCTTTTCCGTTTGCAGCGTCGTCACAATGCCGCGACTTTGCAGCGCATCGATCGCGTCTTCCAACGACACGTCACCGACACCGAGATCTCCCAGCGCTTGATTGACAACACGGCGTTCTGCCAGCCCAACGTCCACGACGCGGAGGGCGAATTCGTCTGCGGTAAGGTCGCTCATTCGGAAGCGGAAGCACAGGGAGGAAACGGGCGACCGTTACGGCGCGGTGCCTGGGACACCCCCCAGTTTACACACCAGGCTCCCGCAAGTCCCGGGTGGCTTGGCGAGACGACGCACGGCAATGCGGATCGATTCTGATTATGCGGCCACCGCCGTGGCCGGCGGCGCACCATCAATCGGGGTGTGGTTAGCGGTTAGAGGAGGGGCCGCCCCCTTTTTGACATCCAGCAACGTCAACCTCGACGGACCACCGGTAACGCGGGAACTCGGTCGTATTGCTTGAAATGATCGCAA
>JBCCUO010000621.1:0-3328 GCA_039196805.1 Planctomycetota bacterium
CGGAGTCGCGTTCTGACCAATGGCGAATCGATCTTTGATCTCCGCGGCCGCTACGCGACGCTGCCACAACACTTTGCCGCTTCAGGCTATCGCACGATGGGTGCCGGCAAACTGTTTCATGGAAGTAGCGGCAAGTATGCCAAGTTCTTTCAAGCGTACGGCCCGGGCAGTGGCAATCAGGGTGGGCCGTTCACGCGTGAGGAACTGAATACGTTGCAGCAGAATCCCATGCACTCTGTCGATCGCGGACCGGGCAAACTGAAAGCCGTGCTGCCGATGAACGGCATGCCCGATGTTCGTCGCAACGGCAAATCAAGAAACAACTCGTTTGACTGGGGCCCCGTGAACGTCACGGCTCAGGAAATGCCGGACGGACAGGTCGCTGACTGGGCGACCCGGCAGCTATCCAACAAAAGCGACCAGCCGTTCTTCATGGGGGTCGGCTTTTATCGACCGCATCAACCGCTCTTTGCACCCGAGAAATATTTTCGACCGTTCCCGGCGGATCAAATGGTCTTGCCCAACGTCAAGGAGGACGACTTGGACGACATGTCTGACTATGCGGCCAAACTGGCACGGTTTCCACTGACAGCCGGTTCTCACGCCGTGGTCAAGCAATACGGGCAGTGGGACGATGCGGTCGCGGGTTACCTTGCCTGCGTCCACTTCATTGACGAGCTGCTAGGCACAGTGCTCGATTCGCTGGACGAATCTCACTACGCCGACGACACCTGGATCATCCTGTTATCCGACCACGGATACCACCTGGGTCAAAAGGAACATTGGGGTAAGCTGACACCGTGGCATGAATCAACACGCGTCCCTCTGATCATGGTCCCGCCCAAGGGTTGGCAACAGGAGGGCTTCCAGGCCGGCATGACGATCGATCGTCCCGTCAGTTTGATCGATGTTTATCCGACGCTGGTCGACATCTGCGGACTTTCCTCCCCGAAACACAGACTGGATGGCCAAAGCCTCCGAGCACTGCTTGATGGACCCACGACATCGCAACCTCGCTTCGCGGTGACCACTGTCGGCCGCGGCACCTTCTCGGTCGTCTCGGACCAACATCGATACATTCGCTTTTTTGATGGCAGCGAGCAACTTTACGATCGTGAAAGTGACCCACTGGAATGGAACAATCGCATCAACGACCCTGAGTTGCAGTCGATCCGAAGTCGATTGCGCGGCCAAGTCCCCGAGATGCCCCAGGTCGCGCATTACGTCCGCTATCGCGAATGGAAAGCCGTGCTGTATGCGAACTCGGAGACTCCGACCGAGCTGTACAGCATCCAACCCGGTACCGGATCGGGTGGCGGAATTGGTGAGACACGCAATGTGGCCAACGACCATCCCAACGTGATCAAATCGATCCGAGCGTACCTTGCCACCCACCCGACCACCACGCAGTGCATCACGATTGAGTGATCGATCCAGGACAATCGACCTGGCGGCGCTGAACCATCAGCGATCGCGTCGAGTGTTGTTTGCGCTGTCGGCTGCTATGTTGATTGGGGTGTCGGCATGGGTCGGGCGATCGCAGGCCGACCCGGAGTCTCATCTCTTGGCGCCTGTTGCCGGAAGTTGGCTTGTCGAGATTGCCGGGCAGATCGGACTGGCGTTGGCGATCCACGTTCTTGTTTGCTCCGGGCTGGGCGCACTGGGATCGGTCGCGATCGTTCCGCCGGCTCAAGCCGCCACGCCGAAGCGACGGCTTTGGCTATGGTTCTGGTCCATCATCGTCACGATCCTGATCGCGTTGACGGCCCGCATCTTGATCAGCGGTCGACCGTGGATGCCGCCGTCGCACCTCACGATCGTTGTGATTGCTGCGGGCTGTTGGTGGGGAAACTGGTTGGGCACGACCTGGCTGGGGCGATCTTCGAATCTCAACTGGTTCGTACGTCAAGCATTCGTCACCCTGATCACCATCCCTGTGATTGTGGCGGTGTTCGGCTGGCTCGCTTTCACGTCCGCCCCGCTGGACCTTGACACGCCGGCCGTCAGCACGAAGGCGCGTCAGGCATTGGTGCAAAAGCTGCGTCAGTATGATCCTCGCAAGCTTCCTGTCGGGCAAACGCAGCGACTCTCGCTCAGTCAGCGAGAGGTGAACCAGCTGCTAGCTTGGGGCATCAACCTGTTGCCTGGCGACCATGCGGCCCGCGTGGATCTCCGGCAAGATCGTGTGACGCTGAGGCTCACCTTGCAAAGCCCAATCCGCGGTTGGATCGATCGATTCCTCAACGTCCAGGCCTCAGGTCGAATCATCGCACATGGCGGCGAACTGGGCTTTTGTCCCAGTGAGCTCTCCGTCGGCAGCCTACACGCACCGTCATGGATGCTGCAGTTCAGTGGCCCTTTCTTGATCCGCCGCAGCTGGCTCAACGAGTCGATCGAACCGTTCTTTGACTCACTGGAATCGATTCAGCTGGGTGACAGGGATGTTGCTGTCACGTATCGCAACTTGGACGTCCGCAAGGGATTCGTCCGCGACGCACTGGTGGGACTGGGGTTAGCCGAAGACTTTGAACCTGCCGCGATTGTCTACGTCACCGACCTGTTGGCTTTGGCCGAAGCGGAGCCATCGGTCGACTTTGCTAAATGTCTTCAGACCTTGATGACCCGAGCGAAAAAGCGTTCGGCTCGCTCAGAAGCAAGTGCCGTTCACGAGAACCGTGCGGCCATCGCGTCGCTCGGTTACGTGCTGGGGCATCATCGAATCCGCACGTGGATTGGATCGGACGTGCCATCGATGTCACCGCAGGTGCGCAGCGTGTTTCGACGAGTGAGCCTGCGGGGTCGCGCGGACTGGACACGTCACTTCACCGTGAGCGCGGCGCTGCAGACGCTGGGCAACAGCATGATCAGCAAAGACATCGGTATCTTGAAGGAGGAGTTGGACTCGTTCGGTGGCAGTGGGTTCTCCTTTGGGGACCTCTTGGCCGATCGTGCGGGCACACGATTGGGTGTGGAAGCCACTTCGTCAGAAGCCTCCGCCAGACGCATTCAGGACCGCATCGCAGAAGGAATCCACGAATCAGATGTGATGCCGCCAGGGGGCGACCTGCAGGAGGGATTAACGAACGAGCAGTTTCGCAAGGTATACGGAGGTGTGACCGGCGACGCGTATCGACGAACGGTCGCCACCATCGATCAGCGAATCGCGGAGTTACCGCTCTATCGGTTGTCAGACAGATGATTCTTGCCGAAGGCAGCGCGTCGCCGGCAAGGCCGAAGGCCCCGCCATTTGCCTAGCCCAGTCCGAAGGGCTGGGACATTGCCCAATCAACAACCATCAGGGCCATTGGCCCGGCCGATTGCATTCAGA
>JBCCUO010000622.1:0-3326 GCA_039196805.1 Planctomycetota bacterium
CCAGGGGCGTGGGAACACAAATCAGGATGGCGTCGGCGTCTCGCAGCCTCGCAAAATCAGTGGTCGCCTCGAGACGCCCCGATTGCGTCAGCGCCGAAATCGACTGCGAATCAATGTGCCGAATGTAACTCTGGCCCGCGTTGATCGCATGCGTCTTGGCCGGATCAACGTCGACTCCGATCACCTGGAATCCGTCGCGACCGTAGGCAATCGCCAGTGGCAATCCGACGTACCCAAGTCCGATGACCGCCACCGTTGCTCTCCGCTCTTGGATCCGATTCAGCAAATCATCTAGAGCGGAGTCGGTCATGGTGGATCAGGTCGCGCGAGAAGAGGAACAGAGTGTCTTGGTACGCGGGACCAGGACAGAAAGTTTTGGGGGAGGGGGCAGCGGTTGGCGGTCCGCGGTCAGCTGTTAGCGGCTGGCAGTTGGCGGTGAGCGGCCCATCCCACCTCGATGCGTGAGCGAGGGATCTCTTGCTGCTGGCGAGGTGTTCGCTGTGGATCCTTCGCTGACGCTTCTGGTTGAGAATGGCACCGAGCTGGTTGTGCATTTCAGCGGGAAGCGCCAGCGACCGGCTTTCGTGAAGACGCTTCGCGGGTGATGGACTGGTCGATTGTTTGGGCCCACTCGCTTGCGCTTCGGGCTGGGATGCTGGTGATTCGGGCGGATAATGGCGACCTCTGAGACTCTGACCCACCGAACTCCAGCTAGCCGTCGACGTTGGTGTCGCCGGTGACCCGATCCTTGTAGATCGCTAGTCGACCCAGTGCGTCATCGACGTCACGGGCGGAGGCGCCAGAAGCTTCCATCGCGTCGGCGAAGTGACCACAGAACTTGGCGTAGTGGTGTGCCGTGATCCCGCGTCCAGCGTGGACGCTGGTCAGTTCCGCCCCGGAATACTTGACGGGGCCGTCGAGCGCCGCAGCCATGAATTGATACTGCATGCCCTTGAGCCGCTGCGCATCGACATCCTTAAAGAAGGCCGACAATTCCGGGTCTGCAAACACTCGGTCGTACATGTCGTTGACGATCTCGGCGACCACACCGGGACCGCCCAGTCGATCAAACAAACTCTTAGTCTCGTCACTCATAAGTGTCTCTGCCATGCGGAACGCATTGTTGAGTGTGGTGTGTTGCCTGATCACACCGTAGCGAAAGCCGCCAAGCCTTTCGATGGGTCCACATGTAGCGGCAACCACGCAGGCTCTCGAAGGGGCAGCTCAATGCCCGAAACTCTTGGCGAGTTCCGCTACGATGCCGGTCCGAAACTGTTCCCGCGTTTCCGATACGGATGGTTTCCCTATGGGGCGGTGTGTGGGAGCCCGAATGCTTCGGCGACGCCCGGGTGGACCACCTTGCCTTGGTGGACGTTGATCGCGTGCCGAATCGGCGTCTCCGATGTCAGCACGCCGTCGCGTCCCAATTCCGCGATGCGTATCACCCATGGCATCGTAGCGTTGCACAGCGCGAACGTGCTGGTTCGTCCGACGGCACCGGGCATGTTGGCAACGCAGTAGTGAACCACTTCATCGATCACGTAAGTTGGTTCGGCGTGCGTTGTTGGTCGGCTTGACTCGATACAGCCTCCCTGATCGACCGCCACGTCAATCACGACGCTGCCAGGCTTCATCCGCTTCAAATCGTCGCGCCGGACCAGACAGGGGGCTTTGGCTCCTGGAATCAGCACGGATCCAATGACCAAATCGGCTCGTTGCAGCTGTTCCAGAATGTTGTGCCTGTCGCTGTACAGCGTGTTGACGTTGGCCGGCATCACATCGTCCAAATACCGCAGTCGATCCAAACTGACATCCAGAATCGCAACGTCAGCTTGAAACCCGGCGGCGATGCGAGCTGCGTTGGCACCGACGACCCCACCGCCAAGAATCGTGATGTGAGCTGGCGCGACTCCAGGAACGCCACCCAACAAGATGCCGCGTCCCATCTGAGGCTTTTCCAGGTACTTTGCCCCTTCCTGAATGCTCATGCGGCCCGCGACTTCACTCATCGGAGTCAGTAGCGGCAGTCGGCCCTCTTCATCCCGGAGCGTTTCATAGGCCAAGCAGGTCGCACCGCTGGCGAGCATCGCATCGGTCAGGGGTCGACTGGCGGCAAAGTGAAAGTAGGTGAACACCAACTGACCGCGTCGCACCGATTCGTACTCGTCCGGCTGAGGTTCCTTTACCTTGACCACCAAGTCGGCACGAGCGAACACCTCGGTGCCGGACGTGACCATCTCCGCACCGGTTCGCAGGTATTCGTGATCAGCTAGCCCGCTACCTAAACCGGCGCCGCACTCCACGAGCACCCGGTGGCCGCGACTGACCAGCTCTTCCACGGCCACGGGCAACAGCGCCACCCGATACTCGTCTGACTTCACTTCGCGGGGCACCCCGACAATCATTTCAAAAGCCTTTGGAAAGGAGGGCATCAGTTCTTCAAGGTCGCCCAGCGCTCCGCCGGTCGCAACGTATCCGGAAGAGCGCCACGAACACCAAGTGATCGGCGACTTGCCGTGTCACCCGGGTATGAAGTTGTCGTCCGCATGCAATCGCTGCGCGAAGCACTTGAGCAATTCGGCAACCTGATCGACGTCGCTTAGCGAGACGACTTCGACGGCGGAATGCATGTAGCGATTGGGGACGGCCACTAATCCCGTTGCGACACCTGGCCCATGAATCTGTAGGGCGTTGGAATCATTCGGCGCAGCACGTCCTAGAGCGGCCAACTGGTAAGGGATCTCGTTTTCCTTGGCCAACTCGATCAACCGCTCGGCAACCTTGGGGTTGATATTTGGACCGCGAAAAATGACCGGCCCCCGACCAAGGCGAATGTCGCCTTGCTGTTGTTTGTCGATGGTCGGGCAGTCCGATGCATGAGTCACATCGACCGCGATTGCCACCTCAGGATGGATGCTCCCGGCAGCGGTCTTGGCTCCACGAAGCCCTATCTCTTCTTGAACGGTGGCGACACTGTGCAAATGACATGTGAGCGGTCTGTCGGCGATGGCAACGCGGCGGAGTGCCTCGATCACCGTCCACATGCCCGTCTTGTTGTCCATGCCTGGACCCGAGATCAGCTCGCCCATCAGACGTCGAAAACGCAGGTCAAGCGTGACCGGGTCACCAATGCGAATCTTTGCTCTAGCTTCGTCCTCCGACTGGGCTCCGACGTCCAACCACATCTGCTCCAGCTGAACAACTTGCGTGCGTTCCTTGGTGCTAAGCAAATGAATCGGCTTGCGACTGATCAAGCCTGCGACCGGGCCATCGTCGGTCCAGATCGTCATCGCCTGACCGATCAGCTGCTGAGGGTCCCAGCCGCC
>JBCCUO010000623.1:0-3309 GCA_039196805.1 Planctomycetota bacterium
CAACGACATGACGTTCATTACCACTTGGTGGGCGTGTGCCTGGTCAACCTGGTTTGGCAGCCGCATCGGTGTCGACAGCGAAACGATCCTACTGACAAAGGCGGCTCGCCTGAGCCGAGTGATCCTGTCGGTCGTCCTGTTCGGCGGCGCCGTCGGCAAATGGACTCCGGAATACTGGTCGGGCGAAGTCTTCTACGAGATCTACTTTCGAGACCGAGACTTCTGGTGCTTCAATTGGTTGCGCGGTAACGTCGACCCTGATTCACTGCGCGACATCGCGACGTGGTACAGCCGCAAAGTCGTGATCATCGAGACGCTGGCGGGTATCAGTTTGTGGATCCTTCCGGCACGGTGGGCAGCCATCATCGGAATGCTGATCTTCACTTCGATCGCTCTCTTTTCAAACTTCTTGCTGTTCAGCGTCCTGACCTGCCTGATCGGATTGGCCAGCGTAGGGTTGCTGGTTAAGCCAGACCGGGATTGAACACGTGCAGAAGTGCAGAACGCTCTCGCGAGAGAGCCGGGTACTGCGATGGGACCCGACAGGCTGGCGCCAAGCGGCTGATGAAGTCTTGCTCCTATCAGCCGCGACGCGCCAGCGTGCCGGGTTCTTGACCGTGCGGAACCCAACAGGTTGGCATTGAGCGGACGATCGAGTCGTGCTCCTATCAGCCGCGACGCGCCAGCGTGCCGGGTTCTTGACCGTGCGGAACCCAACAGGCTGGCATTAAGCGGACGATCGAGTCGTGCTCCTATCAGCCGCGACGCGCCAGCGCGCCGGGTTCTTGACCGCGCGAAAACCGACAGGTTAGCGCCAAGCGGCTGATGGGGTGTAACGTCCTCCAAGTAAGCCGCCGTACGCTCTCTAGGACGTGGCAGCCGATTCGCGCCCTGCAAGTGCTTGATGCTTTGTCAAACACATCAAGATCTCCTCACTCGTTGCCGGTAACTTCAAATCGGCGATCCGATCCGAATCGATAAATGACATTGCATTCTTCACGGCCAGCCAAGGCGCGATCCCCAACATCAGTGGTGGCTCGCCGACCGCCTTGCTGCGGCGAACGTTGATCTGGTGCTTACGATTCTCAATGAAGTCGTAGCGAAAGGTGGGCGGCAGATCGCTGATCGCCGGGATCTTGTAGGTCGTCGGTCCGGTTGCGAGCAAGCGACCGTCGCCGTCGTACACCAGTTCCTCGTTCGTGCACCATCCCATGCCTTGGATGAACCCGCCAATCACTTGCCCGGCGTCGATACCCGGGTTGATCATCTCACCCACATCCATCAGCAAGTCGACTCGATCCACCACGGTTTCGCCGGTGAATCGATCAATGGTCACTTCGGCGACCGCGGCACCACTGGTGAAGTAAAAGAAAGGATTGCCTTGCCCGCGGTCACGATCAAAGTCAACGCCAGGGGTCGCGTAAAACGAACGCTGTCCCAAGTCGATCCGTTCTCGGCGCGCCAGGTCACAAAATTCCGCAAACGGCATGCTCATCAGCCCACCATCGACGACAACCCTGCCATCGGTGAACTGGATTGACGATGCCGCCACGGGAACAGACTGCGAGTCGGCAAACACGGACGCTGCGAACGCTGCCATCCGCGATCGAATCTGACCGCAGGCGATTACAGCGGCGGTGCCATTCAGATCGGTGCCCGCGCTGGCTGCGGTGGGTGACGTGTTGTTGTTCTTCTCCGTGGACGTGGTCATCAAGGAAACATCGGCGGGTGGAATCCCGAACTCGTCCGCAACCAGCTGACGGATCTTGGTATTCAATCCCTGCCCCATCTCGGTGCCGCCGGTGGATACCTGCACGGTGCCATCGGTATACACATTCACCAATGCGTTGCCCTGGTTTAGAAACTTGCTGGTGAATGAGATTCCGAACTTGATCGCCGACATCGCGATACCCTTCACGTGGGTCACGGACGTGGCATTGAACTGGGCAATCGATTCCGTGCGGTCTCGGTACTGGCTGGATGCTTCTAACTGATCAAAGGTTTCCTGCAGCACATGGTCCTTGACCTCTTGGCCGTAGGGCGTGCGATTGCGTGAATCGTCCCCATCGCGATAGAGGTTGGCCCGGCGAACGTCCAGTGCATCACGCCCAAGCGTCTGAGCGATCTCCTGCATCACGTTCTCGATCACAACAACGCCCTGAGGACCTCCGAAACCTCGAAAGGCGGTATTGGGTGGCAAATTCGTTTTGCAGACCTGACCGCTGATCCGAACATTGGGCAAGAAGTACGCGTTGTCGGCGTGCATCATCGTCCGTTCCATCACCGACGTGGATAGATCAGCGAAGGCGCCCCCATTGCTGAAGAAGTCAAATTGGGCCGCTTGAATCAGTCCGTCGCCATCGAAGCCGACCCGATACCGACTTGAGTATTCGTGTCGCTTTCCCGTCGTCAGCATATCGGTGTCTTTGCGATAGACGATCCGAGCTGGCCGACCGGTTTTCTGGGCCACCATGGCCGCCATCAATGCGGGCAACGCCGATTGAGTCTCCTTACCACCAAAGCCGCCGCCCATCCGCTTGCATTCGCAAACGACTTGGTGCATGCCTAGCCCCAAGACTTCAGCCACGACCGCCTGCGTTTCGGTTGGATTCTGTGTCGACGAGATCAGTCGAAGCTGACGCCCTTCGCCTGGCATCGCCTGACACGCTTGCGACTCCAGGTAAAACTGCTCCTGACCGTTGCTGTGAAACGTTCCCTCAACGACGTGGATAGAATTCGCGAATCCGCTCTCGATGTCACCTCGCTCGATGCGTCGTAGCGGCCCCAAGAACGATCCCGCCGCGATCGCGTCATCAATCTGCAAGATCGGCTCGTGCCGTTCGGCCTGAATTTTGACCAGCGTCTTGGCTTGCCGTGCCGCCTGACGCGACGTGGCAGCGATCACGACCACGGGCTGCCCCAAGTAAGAGATCAAGTCCTCCACCAAGAACACTTCGTCGTGAAAGATCGGTCCGAACAGATTGCGTCCTGCGATGTCCCGGTGCGTTAAGACCTGCACCACGCCGGCGACGGCTTCCGCCTGAGACGTATCGATGCTTTCGAGTCGTCCGGCGGCCACGGGAGCACCGACGAAATCAACCCACAACTCGCCTTCGATGGCTGGCAGATCTTCGACATAGAGCGCCGAACCCGTGACGTGACCGACGGCTGAGTCATGTGGAATCGACTTGCCAACACTGCTCATGAGGTCACTCGTTCTTCGGCCGGACAAAGGTGGTGGTACGCTTTGGCGAACACGTTCTCTGCTAACTGAAAGCGATAGCTATCCTGCCCCCTGACATCCGAAAG
>JBCCUO010000624.1:0-3305 GCA_039196805.1 Planctomycetota bacterium
CATTAACTGAGCGGCCGCCAAGCGTTGCTGAATCCCTTGATGCTTTGGTGGCCAACGAAAGACTGAGTGTCAGCGTTGTCGCTCATGAACCGGAAGTGATTGATCCGGTCGCGATCCGCTTTGATGAGCAGGGTCGTCTGTGGGTGGTTGAGATGCATGACTACCCCACAGGCCCGATCGAGGGTCAGCCGCCCGGTGGTCGCATTCGGATCCTGGTGGATCAAGATCAGGACGGCCGATTCGAGCTGGCCACCACGTTCGCCGATCAGCTGCTGTTTCCAACAGGCATTCAGCCTTGGAAAGGTGGCGTGATCGTAACGCTTGCCGGCAACATTGTGTTCTTGGAGGATCGCGATGGGGACCTGCGTTGCGACCATGTTGAAACCTGGTTTGAGGGTTTCGCGGAACAGAACGAGCAGCTGCGTGCCAATCATCCGCTGCTGGGACCAGACGGACGGGTCTACGTTGCCGGGGGACTTCGCGGTGGACGAATCGTCTCCAAGAGTCCGCTGTGGCAAAACGAAGAGCCTGCGATCGACCTACGTGGAGCTGACTTTGCTTTCGACCCCCACGGCGGATTCTTTGGCGCGGTCTCCGGCAACAGTCAGTTCGGGCTGACGATCGACGACTATGGACACCGAATGGGTTGCAGCAATCGGAATCCGGCCATGGAGGCGATACTCAGCCTGGAAGCACTCGGGGCAATCGATGGTTCGGACGTGCTGACTCGTATCGAGACGTCAGCCTGGCGGGAGGCAATAGCGTCGTGCGTCCGTTGACTGACGCATGGACCACCAGCCATCTGCACGCCGGACAATTCAGCGCCGCATGTGGTCTGACGCGTGGGCTTGGCACCGCACTTCCAGCGGAGTGGCGCGACGATCTGGTCGTCTGCGAACCCACCGGCAACTTGGTACAACGACAAACCGTTGCTCGACGCCCGATTGGGCATCATGCAAGACGTGACGACCGGCCCCAGGAACTCCTTGCCAGCCGACACCCTTGGTTCCGTCCGGTGGACACCATCGTAGGGCCCGATGGTGCTCTTTATGTGGTCGACATGTGCCGAGCCGTGATTGAGCATCCGGATTGGGCCCCCGCGGAGCTGAAGGACCGAGCCGATCAGCGACTGGGCGATCGCTGCGGGCGCATCTGGCGTTTGGCGGTCCGTGAGGCGCCGACGACTGCTGGTGTTCACCCGAAACCATCGACACCAGAAGCGTCTGCCGACAGGTGGCGCTCGTGGTTGTCACATCCCAACCCATGGCATCGGGCCACCGCCTCGCGGATGTTGGTGCAGTCGACAGCCTTCGATGCAAGCGTGTCCTCTTCGTCGAGCACTTCGGTCTCGCCGGCTGGCTTGGCACGGGAACTTCGATTGCTGGCAAGATCGGAACGCTTGTCCGACCCGATCATGGTGAAAGCAGTTCGGCACGTTGATGCAAACGTCAGACGGGTTGCTGCCGAGCTGCTGTCGCGACACGACCCGATGCGGTCTCAAACGCCGACTGAATGGATCGTCAAACTGCTGGATGACGATGATGCTTGGGTACGACTGACGGCGATGGCCACGGTGGTGGATTGGGCCAGGCGTCACGATCTCAATTCGAATCACGACCTCTCGCTCGATCTGGAAACGACTCTGCTGAGTACTTTCCGACATGCTGATCAGGATCACTTCTGGGAAGCAGCCGTTGCCAGCCTACCGTCAAGTTTCGCTGCGAAGCTAATGATTCGACTTGTCGGATCCGAAGCGGACACAGAGGAGTTCCCCGCGAGGCTGACCCACGCATTGGCTCGTTCGACCGCGAGATCGCTACCTGATCTGGACGCAATTGGCAGCGCGGATTTGACGATTCCCTCCGGTCGATTACTCGCCATCGTTGCTGGATGGTGCAAAGGTCGGCAACAGCGATCAGGCGACATCAATGCAGCCACCAGTCGTTCAAGAATCATGAAACGAGCGCAGACAGTCGCCGCTCAGTGTGCTGTTGATGGTGAAAGTCCATTGGTTGATCGCAGGAATGCGATCGTTGTTCTGTCGTGGCAAGATGACCTGGATCCGGCTCCGCTGCTTCAATTGGTAAGGCAAGATGTCCCCGAACCGCTTCGGTGGGATGCCTTGAATGAGTTGCTGCAACGCCGTTCGGAAGCCTTTCTGGGATGGCTTCGTGATGAACTCGCCATCTTGCCTGCGTCACTCCGAACGAAGGCGATCACGCAGATGATCACTCGTTCGGATTCCGCAGATCGGCTGCTTCGGTGGATCGAAGAGGGGCTGGTGCCAAGTGGCTTGATTCCACCGGGCCAGGCAGACAGACTTCGGAGACATAACAACGCAGACATACGTGATCGAGCGCGATCGTTGTTTGCTGCTGCGACGGAGGATCGTCAGGCATTGATTTCGACGTACCAACCTGCCACTCGTGGACTCGCTAAGCTTCACCGGGGGCGACAGCTGTTTGTGCAGCATTGTGCGACCTGCCATCGTCTGGATGACGTCGGCGTTCAAGTGGGACCTGACATCTCGGACAGTCGCAGCAAGACGCCTCAATCGCTGTTGGCGGCCATTCTGGCTCCCAACGCGGCAATCGATGCTGGCTTCGTTTGTTATCAGTGGCTGACCATCGATGGGGAGGTGCAAACGGGACTGCTATTACATTCCGACAACGAGCAGGTCGCGTTGAAGACTGCCGAGGGGCGTCAGGTCTCGGCACGGCGAGATGAGTTGGAGGCGTTCCGAGCGACCGGCAAGTCCCTGATGCCGGATGGTTTTGAGCGCGTCATGGACGTGAATCAGATGCGGGACTTGATCGGTTACCTGAAGGGTTGGCGATACGCAGCTGACGGAACGAGTCAGTTCAATCTGTCGAAAGCGGTCGAGCAATGAGTTACGATGGCAGGTCCATCTTCCGGCCTTCATCACTTTCGGGCGAGTGAATTGCTTCTTCACTCGTTGAACCTCTCAGCGTGACCCCCATGCACACGATTCTTCGACCTGTCGTCATCACCGCGATATTCGCTGCGTTCTTGGCAGCTTGCCTGCCGGGTTCGCTGAGCGGGGATGAGCCTAAGCCTTCCTTGAAAGTCTTATTGGTAGCCGGGGGATGCTGTCACGACTATTCGACGCAATCGAAGCTGCTGAAGACAGGGATCGAGCAGCGTCTTGAGGCCGATGTTACGGTGGTCTTCAGCGAGGACAAGGCGACAACGACGACATTCCCCATCTACGAATCTGACGATTGGGCTGACGGATTTGCCTTCGTCGTCGGTCCTCACGCTGGGCGAGAACAGAGCCAGCGCCG
>JBCCUO010000625.1:0-3279 GCA_039196805.1 Planctomycetota bacterium
AAATCGGTGATGATGTGGTGCGTGGTGGCGACGACGATGTGATCGTCAGGCCCCGCGACCAGGACGACCAACCTCAGCAACGGGCCGTTGGTCAGGTCGAAAGAGCGTTGCGTTTCCGCCAAGACTCGTCCACGGAGCTCATCATCGTCGCAGCCCTGACTTGATTCGACGCGGAACTCTGGCGGAACATTGGAGTGAACGATTTGGCGGAGCTGGCCGTCAGTATCGGAAAACAGCGTTCGCAGGCTTTCGTGCCTTTCGGCCAGAAACTCAACGCTCCGGCGTAGTGCTTCAATGTCCAGTGACGACCGAATCCGTGCTGGAAGGAAGACGTTGTAAACCGTCGACTCGGGGTCGCGTCGAAACGCATGCCACACACCCTGTTGGGCCGATGACATCGGGCATTGTCGCGGAGCCGTTGATCTCCGGTGCAACATTTGTCTGAGCAGATCTCGCTTCTCCGAGACGCTCATACGGGCCAACCCGTCTCGGTCAAGCGGACCATCACTCACGACGCCGATCCGTCCGACTGGCCCAAGTGTTCCAAATCCTGGCTGGCGGACATTTCCATCAAGAGTCTGTCAAGCTGGGCCTCATCCATCGTTTCGATTTCGGCGAGCATCCGTTCCTCGCTCGACGGCTGCGGCGGAGAATTGGCGCCCGCGGTCGAATGAACATCGTCGCCGGGCGGTTGCTGGTCCATCATCATCGTTGACACGAAACTCGATAGGCGATCGATCGATGAGGCACCCATCATCTCAGAAATCGGTACGGCCACTTTAAGCCGATGATCCATCCAATTCCGCAATTCAACTGCCATCAGCGAATCCATGCCCAACTCCAACAGTGGTCGCTGGCGATCGATCTGATGTTCCGGCAGTCCCAGCAGCGAAGTCAACTTGTCCGACATGGCCTGAGCGATCAGGTCTTGTCGTACCGAATCATCGACGTTGCGAAGAGATGCCAAGTCGAGTTCCGAATCCGTTTCGAAGGCCCCCTGCCTGACCAAGTGCGCGAAACGCGGCGACACCTGGTCGCTGGTGCCAATCCCGCGCCACCGCGACCAGTCCATTCGCAAGACGCTGGCCTGGACCGCCCCGGAGTGGATGAGCGTTTCCAGGCAACCCGTTGCCTCGGATAGGCTGAATCGCATCACCCCCTGACGCTCCAAACGGTCGCCCAATTCACGTCGCTCGGCTAGGTATCCGACGTCCCCCACATGCCCCCAGTTAACGACCAGTGCCGGTAGGCCTTGAACGCGGCGGTGAGCGGCCAGTCCGTCCAGCGTCGCGTTGGCGGCTGCGTAGTTGGCCTGGCCTGCATGACCGAAGATGCTGGAAAGTGACGAAAATAGAATGAAGTGTTCCAGCGAATCTCGGATCGGCCCGATCTCTGATGTTTCGACGTGCAGATTCCATGCACCCAACATCTTGGGACGCAAGACACGTTGAAGGGTCGCGGCATCCAGGTCATCGACCATGCGGTCTTCCAGAACCATTGCCGTGTGAACAATGCCCGCTAGCGGTGACAGGTCGTTCTGGATGCGCTCGATGGTTCGTCGCACCTGACTACGCTCGCTAACGTCGGTCGCCATGACGGACACCGACGTTCCGCTTGCTTCGATTTCCCTCAGGACGTCGGCCTGTTGTTCGGACACTTTGCCAGTCCGGCCTCCCAAAACCAATTGACCGGCCCCGCGCGAGGCCATCCAAGCGGCGATGCGAAGACCGAAACCACCAAGTCCACCCGCCACCCAGTAGCTACGATCCCGACGAAAAATCGGATCGCTAGGTTCCAAAGCTTGCGCCGGAGTGTCTTTGCTTTGGCGGACACGAGGCAAACTCGACGTCGCAGGAAAAATCACGCTGGGCGGACCGTCGTACTTGACGACGATCTTGCCAATGTGTTTCGCCTGTTGCATCGTTCGAAAGGCATCGGTGACCTGATCGGCTTCAAAACACTGCACCGGAATCGGCTCGAGATCGCCGCAGGAAAGATCACGACCGACTCCGCGGAGCAAAGATCCCATCTGATCCATCTCGCTCTGGAACTGTTGATCCAGATCGATGGCAAAGAACGACAGGTTGTTTCGAAAGGGCGACAGTCCCAACGCCATGTCGTCGTAAATGTCTCGTTTTCCGATCTCCAAGAAGCGACCGCCCGAATTCAACAACTCGACGCCGCGACGAAGGGCTTCACCGGGTAGCGAATTGAGCACGACGTCGACACCACGACCTCCGTTGGCCTCGCGAATTTGCCGGTCGAAGTCCAAGCCTCGCGAATCGAAGACCCACTCAACGCCAAGATCGCGAACGAAGCGACGTTTCTCCTCAGTACCGGCCGTGGCGAATAGCTTCGCACCGTTCCGCCGAGCGAATTGGATTGCGGCCAGCCCGACGCCGCCGCTGGCCGAGTGAACCAAGACCGATTCCCCGTCGCGGATTCTCGCGCACTCCTCTAGTGCATAGCGAGCGGTCAAGAATGCGATCGGCGAGGCGGCCGCTTCGGCGTCCGAGAGACCCGATGGTTTACGAGTCATCAGTCGTCGATCGACAACCACTTTGGTCGCAAAGCTTTGCCAGGCCACTGCGATCACTTCGTCGCCTACACTTACGTCTTCGACGTCAGCCGCCACGGCAGTAACGCGACCACAGCACTCGGCACCCAGCGAGGCAGGTCCGTCGCCCTGTCCCGGGTAAAGACGCAACGCCTTCATGACGTCACTGAAGTTCAGTCCCGTCGCCGAGACTTTGATCTCGACGTCACCGTCACCCAGCCCCCGCATCGCCTGGTCGGGCTCAGCCACCCGGTAGCGCATCTCATCGATGCCGCCACCGGATCCGCCGACGAGCCGGCAGTCGACCTGCCGCGTCGCCACGCCTGGCAGCTTGACCGTACGGTGTGGAACAAATCGGCGAACAAATCGTTCTCCGTCGCGATAGAGGATCTCGTCTTCCTGGTCGTCGGTTTGCAGCTCCGCGATTGCCTCGCCAAACTGAGTCTCATTCGATGTTGGCGGAAGATCGACCAGTCGGGTTTGAAAATCAGCCAACTCGCTGGCGAAGACGCGTCCCAGGCCGATCAGTGGCGTTTGACAAAAGGCGACATCCTCGATGCCGTCGCTCGACTGCGCACCGCGGGTCAAGATGGTCAGCCGCGGCCGTGCCTCCGACGAACTGGGCGCTGCGTCACCTGTGCGCCGTCGCCAGGCTTGGGCAAATCCAATCAGTGCCTCGGAGGATAGTTCAGAGCTCTGCTCGACGACGCCGGGACGCCGGG
>JBCCUO010000626.1:0-3277 GCA_039196805.1 Planctomycetota bacterium
CGTCACCGTCACGCCGCCTGCAGGCAGCGTCTATGCCGGCCGCACTTTCAATGACATCTTGGTCAACTCGGATTTGACGCGCAACTTCATCTTGCGTCGAAAAACCGATTTGCCGCCGATCGGTCCTCAGGTGCAAGCCAACGTATTCGACGAAAGCTCACGCCGGCCGATCCCGGGGGCCAGCGTCCGCCTGCAACGGGCGGGCAGCGGGGGAGCGACAGCCGCCTCGGGAACGACGTCAACCTCGGGGCAAGTCGCGCTGGCCTTGGCGGAACCGGGTAGCTACTTGGCAAACGTCAACGCCGTGGGTTACACGCCCCGGCGAATTGAGCTGACAGCGACGGCTGGGCGCGTCACTGTGCTGAATGCCGCGATGCGTCGAACCAGCGAACCGATCATTCCCGGCGGTCCGTCACTGATGACGGTCACCGGGTGGGTCGTGACGCCGTCAACGGGCGCGGTACGGCCGACGCCCACGCCGGGACGAAGCGACGCGTTCGACCGTGGTCGCTTCCAGCCGGTCGCAGATGCCAGCGTCCAGTGGTACTTCCCAAATGAAGGTGGGTTGCCTGGTGCCGTGCGATTGGTGCGTACTGACGCAAAAGGTCGGTTTCGCTTCGAAGGGATCCGCGAGGACACGTATCAAGTGACGGTTCGCGCGTCCGGCTATGCTTCGCGATCTGTCCGCGTCAACGTTCGCGACGGCATGCGAGATCCGGTCGTCGTTCTGACGCCCCAGCGGTCGATTCGGCCAACGGATGATCCATCCGCATCGAAGACGTTCGTCAAGTTGACCGTGTTGACGAGGACCCAGCCGCCACAGGTGATCCCCGGGGCACGCCTGGACATCAAGGGCAACCGGGACGCCGCTTCGGGGACCTCCGATGCAAGCGGACGTTTCACGACTCGACTGGCTCCCGGGCAATACACGGTTCGTGCCAGCCACGGAAAGTACCAATCGACCAGTCAGCAACTGACGGTCGCGTCGTCCGCAGTCAACCAGCAGGTCTATCTAACACCGATCGGGACGACTCCCGGCAGACAATCCGATGAGCGGTCGTTGACCGTGCACGTGACCGATCAGAGCCGCAGTCCGGTTGCTGGAGCGATCGTCGAGGTTCTACCGCAGCAGCGGGGCCGATTCGGCCTGCCGGCGAAGCCCCTCCGCCGTGGCACAACGTCCACGTCAGGAAGCTTTCGGACGACGATGCGTCCTGGACTTTACACGCTTCGCGTTTCCGGCCGCGGTTTCCAAACGGCAACCGGGACGTTAGGGATCACGACCAGCGACGTTGTCAAAGACATTCGCGTCTTGCGTCGCAGCGTCAGTCCGTCGCAGGATGAGATGTCTCTGGTTGTTATGGTCGTCGACCAAACACGTAAGGGTGTGGCGGGTGCAACGGTGACCGTGATGCGTGGCAACCAGGCGATCAAAACGGGGACGACGAACACAAGTGGACGTTATCAGACCACCGTGCCGCCGGGCTCGTATGCGATCAAGGCGTCCGGGGCGATGATCAATCCTGGTGGAACACAGGCGACGGTTCAGAACAGCAACGTCACCGCCACGGTGAACGTGACGCGAACCTCATCAGCATCCTCCGGTGACTCCGGTCGTACCCAAATCAAATACCTGGCGCAGGTCCGAGCACCAGGATCGACGACGTGGACAACGATTGGAACGTACACCAATCGGAAGCTGGCCGAGGCGGCGCTCCAACGAGCGAAGATGCCGGTCAAATCACAGACGCGAGTCGTCCCGCAACGGATGCCCGTGATCCGAGGCCCAATCCAACGCCGAGTCTTTCCAACCGAGATTCGGCGGTGACGTCGCCGGTTCCTCAATCAAGATGCCGGCGAGCACGTCGGGTTATGCTCCAAGACCCGACAGGCTGGCGCCAAGCGACTGATGTCTGAAGCCGCGTTGGTCCATCAGCCGCAACGCGCGAGCGTGTCGGGTTTCAAGGCAACACCCGACAGGCTGGCGCCAAGCGGCTGATGTCTGAAGTGGCAAGTCGGCTCGGGCTCACGGAGTGAGCGGTCGACACGGAGCCCACTCCGTTGGCCAGAAGGGTGTACTACAACTTCTTCAACAAACCGGATCAGTTGTTGTTGTTCCCATAGTTGAGGCTGATGCCTCCGAAGGGCACGATGCCATAGATGCCTTCGCTGAAGACTTGATTGACGAAGTTGTCGAAGCGGCGAATCGGCTTCTGCGGCACGATGATCACGTCGCCGTCGCGGACCCAGATCTCGTCACTCGGAGTCGGCCGCTTCCCATAGATCGCTCCGGTCAAATCCAACATCGTGCTGACCAATCGCCAGTCCTCGGCCCTGCGGAACACAACGACTTGGCGCATGTTCCCGCCGGGCAAATTGCCTTGAACACTGGCAATTGCCGCCAGGACCGTGGTCGGCCCGTCCAACTGAACGCGTCCCGGTTGCCCCACCTCACCCAACACGTGAACGAAGTGAGGCGCCTGAGCGGTCAGGATCGGTTCCACTTCCAAACCGACGACGACCTCGCTGTACCGAAGATTGATCTCCCGTTTCAACTCCTCCAGCGACATGCCTTGTACGTAGACTTCACCGATCGGTGGCAATCGAATCTTTCCATCCGGCATCACGGACACTCCCAGCACCTGCTCGCTCAGTCCGCTCTGGCCTGAAACGGCGGCTCGGATATCCTCGGCCAAAGCGTTGGTCAGGACGGGCGTCACGTCGATGCTGGGTTTCTTGACGAACCGCTTGTACTCCTTCTCCAACAGATCGCGCAGCTGCGGGACGGTCATGCCAGCCGCTCGCACTTGACCCAACAGACGTACCGAGAGCGTACCGTCCGGTTGAATACGCAGTCCGTTCTCGAGCGTCCCGCGAGTCAGGTCTGGGTCGGTCAACGACTCGATCATGACCGAGTCGCCCGGCATCAACCGATAAGGTCCATCGTTTTGACGTCGAGTGACCAGGTAGACCAGACGCAGCTGATCCCCCGGACGCAGACGATACTCCGACAGATGGGCCAAACGCGCCGGCCCGGCGTAAGCACCTGGACCATAGGCCCCAAACGGCATGGGACGCATCTGCTGCCAACGCGATTCGGCGCAGCCTGCGTCACGACAGTCGACTCCCATCATGCACGTGGGACAGCCCGCCGTGGAGAGACCGCTGCACGAGGCGCACTCGCCGCCGGTCACCATCGGTGCCGTCGGCATCGCAATCATGCCGTTGGACGGATGAGCATTCCCGGACTGGGCGGCCAGCTGATCCGCGTCTCCAG
>JBCCUO010000627.1:0-3274 GCA_039196805.1 Planctomycetota bacterium
ACCGCTGACCGCTGACCGCTGACCGCTGACCGCTCAAATGCGTCTGACTTCCATCCCACAACTCTATCGCAACCTCCGACGGTGGCAGGAAATCCTGGCCGTGTTGCAGCGATATGGGTTGGCGGATTGGTTGAGTCGGTTTCGCAGTCTGCCATTTCGCGACGTGCTGAAGGATCGCGGGGGCGTTTCCTTGGCGCAGTACTCGCGCGAACAGCGTGTTCGGTTGGCACTCACGGAGTTGGGACCGACGTTCATCAAGATGGGACAAGTCTTAGCGGCAAGGCCCGACTTGGTGGGTCCGAGTCTGGGCGAAGAGCTGAAGCGTCTGCGTGCCGACGTCAGGCCGGACCCGATCGAGGTGGTCGAAAGCACGCTGGCCGAGGAGCTTGGCGAGGATTTCCGGACCCACTTTCAGTCGATCGACTCCACTCCGTTGGCCACGGCCTCGATCGGCCAAGTCCACCGAGCGGTGCTGACCGACGGACGCCGTGTCGTGATCAAGGTTCAGCGGCACGGGATCGATTCGACGATCCACGAGGACATGGATGTACTGAGCGGTTTGGCGCAGTTGGCCGAACGGGTCGAGTCGTTTGCCGCCTGGGGACCGGCAAAGATGGTCGATCAACTGGCTCCCGTGATCTTTCGCGAACTCGATTTTGGCCGCGAACGACAGCACTTGGAAACGTTTGCGGTGATGCTGAAACAACATTCAGCGGACATCGTGATTCCGATGCCGGTGCCCGAACTGTGCAGTCGGCGGGTCTTGGTGATGGACGAGTTGGTAGGCGCTCCGCTGGCCACGGTGCTGTCAGGGGACGCGACCGACGATCTTAAGGAATCGGGCGATTCGGCATCCATCGGCGGATCGTCGACGGATGAGATCTTGCAGGCCAGCGACCAGATGCACGCAGTCGATGCACCGGAGTTTGCGAAGACGCAGCGGAACGGAAAACCAAGACAGAGGGTCACGTCGCTTGGACCCAGCCAACGAGAGAAACTGAGCGAGACGATCGCCGGGGCCTATCTGATGATGGTCTTCGACGACGGTCTGTTTCATGCCGATCCGCACTCGGGCAACCTGGTGCTGCTGGATGACGGCCGGTTGGGCATTTTGGACTTTGGGATGGTGGGCCGCATCGATGAGTCGTTGCGCGAGAACATCGAAGAAATGTTGGTGGCGATCGCTGGGGGCGATCAAAGCCGTCTGACGCGTTTGATTCGCCGCGTCGGCGATGCGCCGCCAACTCTGGACGAATCGGCGCTCTCGGTCGACGTTGCTGACTTCGTTGGGACGTACAGTCGGCAGAACCTCGGTCAATTTGATTTGACCGGTGCACTGAATGACTTGAGTGGTCTGCTCCATAGTCACCACATCAAGTTGCCCAACCAGTCGGCATTGCTGCTGAAGATGTTGATCTCACTGGAGGGGACGCTGCGCGAAATCGGTGCGAGGTTTGATTCGTTGGACGTTGTCCGTGGATTCATGCGCAAGTCGATGCTGCGGCGACTGAGTCCCCGTCGACGTTTGCGACAGGCGCGACGGATCTACCTGGAGGCAGAGAACCTCTTGGAAACCGCACCCGACGAAGTGCTTTCGTTGTTGCAGCAGGCGCGAAAGGGGGAGGCCAAGATCATGCTGGAGCACATGCGGATCGGCCCCACAGTCAATCGTTTGGTGCTGGGGTTGATGGCAAGCGCCGTCTTCTTGGGATCGTCGTTGATGCTGGCCTTCAAGGTGCCTCCTGTCCTGTTTTCCGACCAGACCGTGCTGGGGATTCGCGAATTGAGCCTGATCGGATTGTTGGGTGTCAGCGGCAGTTTTGCCGTGATGATGCGGCTATTGCTTGCGATCCAGCGCAGTGGCCACCTGACCCGAGACAACGACGACTGAGCGATTGGCAAAGAAAATCCGCTCATTTTTTTGCGGTGCTTGACATCTGTAACCTAGCTTTCAGTGTTTGGCCGCGCGGCGTGATAGAAGATACCGTGTGCGAGCTGAGACTGCGGGGGGACGAACAGAATAGGTCTCAAGTGCAACCAGAGGTTCGGATTCATGTGGTCTTGCTTTCAGCTGGTCGATGATGGGCTGGTGAGTCATGAACAGCTGCTGGAGGCGATGCGACAACAGGCGGAACTGCGACCGCCCATTGGTCAACTTGCATCAGAATGCGGGTTGATGACCGACGTTCAGGTCGGTCACGTTTTGCAACTGCAGCACGAGAGCAATGATCCGTTCGGGAAGCTGGCCTGCGACCACGGTTTCATGGATCGCGAAACCTTGGGCGAGTTGATTCTGCGACAGATCGAGCGGACGCCAACCATCACGGACTTGTTGATCGGTTTTGGATATTTGGGGTCAGAAGCACTTGAAACGTGGCTTCGTCAAGTGCGTCACGCCAGCTGCTGTCAGTGGGAACAGCCGTTCGACGTGATGCCCGAAGAAGCAATGGGGTAGTCAATCAAAGCGACCGTGAAGCATCCAAGTGGAACGGTCATCAGCAGTGGGGCACTGTGTATCGATTTTCTGTGCATTGATTTTTAGATCTCGAAAGATCCACCACCAGTCACCCTGGTGCGTTTCGACGCGAAAGTAGTCGCGCCGAATCGAAGGCCCGCTCCACCAACCGGTTTCGATCCTTTCGGGGCCCCATTGGCGGACGATCTGGTAGGTCTTTCCGTGCAGGCGAAACGTGAGGGGAACGTCTTGCTTGGCGGCATGCTGAGAATGGCTGACGTGTGCGAATTTGCGCACCCCTTCCTGCTGGGGATTTAGCGGGATAGGGACCGGCAACAGGATCAGTGGTCGACGCATCGCGTCTTTCGGCAAGGGGGAATATAAACCCAGTTCGTTAAGGGAGGGTTTGTGGTCCCCACTGCGTGTGGTTTCCTGTCGGGCTGATTCCGGTGGAACTGCATTTTCTGGGTTTTTAGTGCCTTTCGCGTTCGAACGAGAGAGAGGATTTGAGATTGCTGCATTGTTTTGGGGGACAGGCGGTGGATGTTTCCGTCGGGAAGACGTTTGGCTCGCCAGACGTCTGGTGGCGGTGGGGCTGCCCGTGATCGGAAAGGCTTGATAGGCCCTTTCGGGGAGCGGGTCATCGCTTAGCCGGACGCCGCAGACATGGTCGCGTCCCAGTCGACCGCTCAACGCATCCAGCAAGCGAGCGACCTCGGAAGCACTGGTCGTTCCCTGAGTCCAATCCTGTTGGGCCTCGGGGAAAATGCAGCGCTGAGTGCTTTGCAGGGGGCCGCTCAGGGTGACCGCAAGCGTGAT
>JBCCUO010000628.1:0-3269 GCA_039196805.1 Planctomycetota bacterium
ATTGTTCACCGTGATATCAAGCCCACAAATATCATCGTTCGGGATGGAGATGATCCTTGCTTGCTCGATTTCGGCTTGGCTCTCGGTGGCTGGCAACCGGGACGTGAAGGCGAGTTGATTGGTACTCCCGCGTACATGAGCCCCGAGCAGGCCCGCGGCGAAGGCCATTTAGTGGATGCGCGAAGCGACATCTTTGCGCTGGGCATCGTCATGATGGAAATGCTGACACGCAAGCGGCCGTGGGAGAGCAAGTCGTCCCGAGAGCTGATTCAGGAGATTTCGCACGGGCGGGTGCGACCGTTGCGACGGCTGGACGATTCCGTGCCGGTTGCACTGGAACGAATTTGCCAAAAGGCAACAGCACCGGCGATGTCCGAGCGATACAGCGACGTCAATGAGCTAGCCAAAGATCTCCAGTGGTACCTCAGCAAAACGGCGGTCGGGGCACCGGATCAGGACGATGAGTCTTTGGCGATCTCAACGAGAGGTTTGCGGCCCTATACGGTCGAGGATGCGAACGAGTACTGGCAGCTTGTTCCAGGTCAGCGGAATGCGAAAGGCATTCCAGACTCGATACAATGGTGGCTGGAGAGGATTGCGGGAACGACGGGTGTCCATCGCAGCGTATTGGTACTGTATGGCCCGAGTGGAAGTGGAAAGAGCTCGCTGTTGCACGCCGGAGTGCTGCCGTTTTTGGATTCACGCGAGATTCAATGCGTCACTTTAGACGCCTCGGAACTGAGCACTCCCGAATCGATGGTTCGGCAGTTGGCTGCAGCGACCGGGGCAGCATCACACAATCGCGACTTTGAAGCTCGCAGTGTTGCACGACGTCACGAGTCCCAAACATCAGGGCTCGTGACCTCGTCCACTCCGAAAACGGTCGAAACGCTGACCAGCTATTGTTCCAGTCTGCGAGAAAACGCGGCCTGCCGAACAGTCATCGTTCTTGACCAATTTGAGCAGGTATTGAACTGGTCGAGTGAAGAACATCGCGAGCAAGTGGCGTTTGCGATGCGGCAGGCGGATGGCGCACGATTGCGGTTCGTGCTGGTTGTTCGCGATGAGTTTTGGTCCGCGATCAGCCGCTGGATGCGTGACCTGGATGTTCCGCTTCGCGATGGCCGGAACGCAATGGGGTTGGAGCGGTTCTCTCGTGAACACGCTGCCAAGGTGTTGCGAACATGGGCCGATGCATCGGGGAAAATAGACGTCGACGATGAGTTCATTGGATCGGCAATCGAGCTAGTCGCTGTCGGCGAGCGAGTGATCCCCGTACGATTGGCTCTATTGGCGACTGTGCTCGGTGACGCAGATTGGACTCACGCGCGCCTGCAGGAATTTTCCTCGCGTGGTTCGCTCAGCGGCTACTACTTGGACTCCGTTTTGGGCGAATTGGCACCCGCCGCTGTTCAGCAGTTTTCCGGACCCGCTCAGGCGGTTCTGAGACGCCTCACACCTGACTCGGGCCAAATCCGCGGTCACGTTCGCTCGGCCGAAGAACTCAAAGAGGCTTGCCGTGACCTGGGGCGAAACGTCGGTCAATCGGAGTTCGATGACTTGGTCGATCGATTGGATCGACAACTGCATCTGATCACTCCGGCGGAGAACGCGAATCGATCGGGAGCCCACTACCAGCTGCCGCACGATTTCTTGGTGCCGGAGCTTCGTCAATGGCTGGACGCTTCGGATCAGAAGACGGCTAGCGGCCGCGCGGCAGTCGATTTGCGGCATTCAAGTGATCGGTGGATTGGCGACCCCCATTCACGAAACCTTGCCGGGCCGATTGATTGTTTGAGGTTCGGCCTCCTCACGCGTCCCGCGGACCAACAGCAACGAGAGTTCGTCAAAACGTCGGCGCTCAAGCACCTACTGCGTGGAGTCGTCATCTCTGCGCTGGCCGCGATCCTCATCATCTCTTTCCAGTTTGTGCTACTGCGGTCCGATGGAAAAGCAGTCGTCAGCCGTTTGGTTTCGAGCAGCATCGACCAGCTACCAGATGCGATCGCCGAGACAAGGAAGAAACACTATTGGACGCAGCATCCTTTGGCAGCAAAATGGTCCGTCGCTGAGCGAGAGTCCGATGAGGTGGTAAGGGATCGCATCGCCCTGGTTAAGTTGCGTGATGAGCCTGACCAGTCCAGCTACCTTGCCCAGCGATTGATCGAGGTGGAGCCTCCCATGCGATTGCTCATCACACGTCAAATGGAGCTAGACTTATTCGGTGATGATCGCAACGCGGTTGCCGATCATTTGGCCGCGGTCCTTGGCGACGAATCCCAGCCGGTTGCTACGCGACTGAACGCGGCGATTGGGTTGGGACGACTGGATCCAAAGCACTCGGCGTGGGATTTGTTTCGAGATGATCTTTGTCAGTTACTGGTGGAGGCCAATCCCGTTGATCTCGGTTGGTTGAAGGATGGACTTTACCCCATGCGCCGTCGACTCACGGAGGGCTTGACGGCGATTCGCCATGGAAACGAACCGGACAAGACGCGCACTGCCACTTATCTTCTGGCCGAGTTTGCGGCTGACAATGAGCGGGCGCTCGTCGAACTGCTAGAGAAGTCAGCATTGTCTGAATTGAGCGCTATCGCTCCCGCAGTCAGCAATGCGGAGCCATCCATCATCCAGGTACTGAAATCGCGTTTTGCGGACCGGTTGAACGCACTGGAAAAGGCGATCGAGACGATTGAATCGAGCGGTCCTGAGTCGAAATCCGCGAGTCGCTTGGCTGCGATGGGCACGCTGCGGGCAACACTCTCACGCCAAATCGGAAGTCTCGGCTCCGCGTTGATCTTCCGTGGTGAAGGCAAGGAAGTGCTGCCGCACCTGCGCATGAGCGAAGATCCAACGCTTCGCAATTATTTGATTGAGTGTTACGTGTCAAGCCGTGCCCAGGCCGCGCCGTTGGCCCGATTGCTCCTCGAACCGTCGACCGATATCCCTCGCCTGAAAGATGGTATCGCACCCGATATCGCTTCGTCGCTCCTCCTTACGCTGGGTAGTCTTCCGGCGCTAAGCCAAGTGCCCGCTGAAGTACGCACGCTTGCGGTTGATCTCTATCGAACAACGAAGGATGCGCAATTGCACGCTTCGGCCGAGTGGTTTCTAAATAAGCAGGGTTATTCCGCTGACATTGCAGGTGCGGGTTTCAACGATTCAGTCGGATACGTCACGGCCCGAGGTCAAACGATGGTTCGGTTGCCGGGCGACGTCACAACCATGGTCGGTTCGACGACGTTCGACCGAAATCGACTGGCGAACGA
>JBCCUO010000629.1:0-3262 GCA_039196805.1 Planctomycetota bacterium
CGAAGCGGCGTCCGCGGGCATGAAACGGTCTCTGATGCAACGATTGGTGGAGCGCGACGACGAACAGATTTACCGCCGGCTGACCGTGCAATATCGCATGCACCAGATGATCATGCGGCATTCGTCAGACCAGTTCTACGACGGCAGCTTGGTCGCTGACGCGTCGGTACGCGACCATCGATTAAGCGACTTACCGGACGTTGCCGAGGAACCGGCAGGAGACCTTCCCGTCATGTTCATTGACACGGCGGGGGCTGGTTACGAAGAGCAGCTGGAACCGGACGGGGAGAGCAAGCTGAACCCGCAGGAAGGCCAGCTGGTACTCAGGCTAGTCCGAGAGTTGACGGATGCCGGTGTCCGCGCCGACCAAATTGCCATCATCGCGCCGTACGCAGCCCAAGTACGTTGGCTGCGGAACCGGCTCGAGCTACCCGGACTTCAAGTCGATACAGTCGATGGATTTCAGGGCCGCGAAAAGGAAGCGGTGATTTTGACGATGGTTCGAAGCAATGATCGGGGTGAGATTGGATTCCTCAGCGACACACGGCGCACGAACGTCGCGTTGACCCGCGCGAAACGAAAATTGATCGTGATCGGCGATAGCGCGACCTTGGGCAGCAACTCGTTTTACGGAACGTTGCTGGACTACTTTGAATCGGTCAACGCGTACCACAGCGTCTGGGAGTTCGCGGAGTAGTCATGGTCGACTGAATGAGAGTCAACCGACAAGGAACGGCCAATCAACAACTGGCGTGTCGATCGTAGCCGATGCCGCCAGGCTTCCGTTTTCAGCTAGCGCTCGGAACTTTGGCGAGTCGCGCTACGCCACTTGATGCTTGAGCGTTCCTAACCGCTAACAACTGACTGCTGACGAACAGCCAAGACCCGACAGGCTGGCGCCAAGCGGCTGATGGAGTGACGCGACAGCCATCAGCCAACAGCTAACCGCTCAACCCTAACGACCGAACAGTCGCGACATTCCGAACTTGACCACGTCCATTACGTCAAAGTCCCCATCCCCGTCCTGATCCAGCATACGGGCCACGAACCCGCCTTTCGCTCCCGTGGAAGCTTCCACTTGTTCGCTTTCGCCACGCAGCAAGTCGCCCAGACCACCGGGTGAGAGATTGGCTTGTTGCCGCTTCTTTCCCAAAATGCCCATCAGCATCGGTGCCAGCGTCGCCATCAGCTGCATCGATTGGCCACCGGAGAGTCCACTGGCCTTGCTGATGCCCGCTTCGACGCGCTGCTTTCGGCCGCCAAGCATGTGGTTCAGGATCGCGTCACCCGCAGCGGTCTTCGCGGTCATCCCGCCGGTCGGCGCTGGCGTCTGACCACCGAAAAGGCCTCCCAGATGGTCCAGCAAGGATCCATCGTGGTCGCGAACCAGCGCCTGGTGCAGCCGCTCTTGCCCGCTGGAATCGGACGCGTTGCGAGCCAAGGCGCCCAACAAGGTGGGCATCGCCGCGCCAATCGCCTGCTTGGTCTGATCCGGGTTGGCACCCAGGGAACGGCTTAGCGCCTCGATCTGCTCATCGCCCAGTTGGCTGCGAAGGCTGTCCAGTAGCTCTGACATGAGGGGTCACTCTTGTGAAAAGGGAAGACGCTTCAGAGCGGTCAACATCGAAAGTCGATCGCGAGGCCAGTATTCGATTCCGGCCACCGGACGTCTATCCTCAATTTGTCTTGCCGCCATGGAGCCAGAGCCGGTACGGTCCGCACCTACGAGTCGACCGTGATGGACAAGAAGCACTACCTAACCTGCCTGTGGCCAGGGTTGCCTGAACTCTGGTGGCGTGGCCAGCTGTCGGCGTTGCCGACGGCGGTTGGGTTTGCGATCGCGCTGAATCTGCTGTTGATCACGCGTTTTCTTTATCCGCTTTGGATGGATTCTTTCCTGGTTTGGCTGGGATGGTGGGTGGCGATGGCGCTTTGGGGGTTTTGGACGATTCGCAGTGCCAAGGACCTGCCTCAGTTGATCGCGCCTCGACAGGTCAGCGACGAGCCCGATCGATTTGCGGAAGCTCACGAGGCGTATTTACGCGCGGACTGGGAAACGGCAGAAAGCCTGTTGAAGGCGACGCTGGCGATTGAGCCCCGCGATCCACCCGCGCTACTTTTATTGACTGGCGTGTACCGACACACGGGCCGACTGGAAGCAGCCCAGACGCTGCTGGGCGAAGTCACCCGGTTGGAGGTTGCCGATGCGTGGTGGATCGAGATCCGAGCGGAAAAAAAGAGGCTGGACCATGCCGTCGCGGTGGTGTCCGAAGCCTTAGAGCGCGAAGCGGCGTAACTTTTTCCGGTGGGGAATCACCGATTGTTTCGCGTTCTTTTCTGGCTGGATGACTGAATTCGCGCGTAACGAGGCGAAAGCTCCTATCCCAGATGATTGGCCTAACCGATAGAATCGGGTGACATGGCAAATTGTGGGACTGTCACCGGGCCACGCGGACCGACAGTCGGAACGCGATGGTCGCTCGAGGTGGATCATGGCGTACGGTTTGCATAGGGAATGCTGGTTTGACGAACGACTCGCCATTTTGACAGAAACACCCTTTCGCTTGGTCGGCTGAGTCCGTCAGGGAGGGGGGGAAATCGTGACTGAGGTTTCGGCGACGGATCTCCCGACTGACGAAACCTTTCAGGGCAACGGAATAAAGACATGTACGAACGCTTTACTGATCGCGCCCGGAAGGTCATGCAATTGGCCAACCAAGAGGCGCAGCGATTTAACCACGAGTACATCGGGACCGAGCACATTCTGCTGGGCCTGGTCAAAGAAGGCAGTGGCGTCGCCGCCAATGTGCTGAAGAATCTGGAAGTCGACCTCCGCAAGATCCGCTTGGAAGTTGAAAAGCTCGTTCAAAGCGGTCCCGAAATGGTGACTGTCGGCAAGCTGCCTCAGACGCCGCGGGCCAAGAAGGTCATCGAATACTCGATGGAAGAGGCTCGCAACCTGAACCACAGCTATGTCGGCACCGAACACATCTTGTTGGGGCTGCTTCGTGAGCAGGAGGGTGTGGCCGCTCAAGTACTGATGAACTTGGGGCTGAAGCTGGACGACGTTCGCGAGGAAGTTCTCAATTTGCTCGGGCACGGCCTAGAAGGCGCCGAAGTCGGTGAGCGAGGCGGACGGAGCGGTGACGGCGATTCAGGATCCAGTGGAGGCGGCTCGGGGAAATCAGGCAAATCGAAAACCCCTGCTCTGGATAGCTTTGGTCGTGACTTGACGGAGTTGGCTCGCAAGAGTGAGCTGGAC
>JBCCUO010000630.1:0-3259 GCA_039196805.1 Planctomycetota bacterium
CGGCATCGTCCCAGAACGACACTCGCCCGCAGAGTCTTTTCGGCTCAGCCAGGACGACATCGTCAATGCCGACCCCACACACCTCGAATTGTGTCAAGTCGCGGCCGACGCCCTTCGTGACGCGGGTGTTGATCCGGATCATCCGAAGCCGGACCGCTGTGGCGTTTTCATCGGTCACCAACGCGGTTCAACGCTGATCGGGGACTTGTCGCTCAACGCGATGGCGGGGCAGGCGCTGAACTGCCTTCGGGAGACTGAATACTTCTCGCAGCAGTCTTCAGACCATCAGCGATCGTTGGTGAGGGAGATGACGGCGAGAGTTCGCAGTGACCTTCCCGGATGGTTGCCGGGCGGTGGCCCGTTTTTGGGCAGTTCCGAGGCAGCACGATTGATCTCAAAGGCTTTCGGGCTGGATGGACCCTACGCGTCCATCAACGCCGCGTGCAGTTCATCGTTGGTAGCCTTGGCCACTGGTGCTCATGCGTTACAGATGGGTGACATCGAGATGGCCGTGGTCGGTGGAGCGTCCAATTGCAAGCTGGATGCGCTGATCCTGTTCTCGCAAGCGCAGACGTTGAGCGCGACCGGTTCACGTCCCTTCGACGCAACGGCCGATGGCCTCGTCGCGGCGGAGGGCTACGTCGTCGTGCTGGTCAAGACACTGCAGCGAGCGATCGCAGATCGCGATCCTATCCAGGCAGTGATTCGCGGGATTGGCGTCTCGTCCGATGGCAAAGGCAAAAGCCTCTGGGCACCCCGACGCGATGGACAGGTCGCCGCGATCCGCCGGGCGTACCGTCAAGACACTACGCCGGAATCGGTTCAGTACATCGAAGCGCATGCGACTTCAACGCCGGTTGGTGATTCGACCGAGATCAATAGCTTAGGCGATGTCTTCGCTGAATCGATAAAACCGGGGGGGAAGATCGCGATCGGAAGCGTCAAAGCGAACATCGGCCACACCCTCGAGTCGGCCGGACTCGCGGGTCTTGTCAAGACGGTTCTCGCGATGCGGCATGGAGTGATCCCTCCGCTGATCAACTTGACGCAGCCCAATCCGAAGGTTGATTGGCAGGCCTTGCCTTTCGTTCTGCCCACGTCACCGATGAACTGGCCTCAGCCGACCGCCTCCAATCCGAAGCGCGCGGCGATCAACGCGTTTGGAATCGGCGGGCTGAACGTTCACGTCACCGTTGAAGAATACCGTGCCAGCAGCCGTGTCTCGGTCGCGACACCAAACAAGCAATCGACGGAGGACCGCTCGATCGCCATCGTTGGCGCGTCACTGATGACACCTGGTGCACGGACGATCGAGGCGTTTTGGGAAATGATGACCAAGGGCATCGATCCGAAGACCGCCATACCGCTGGATCGATGGGACGTCCGCATCGACCATCCCGCCGAAGCCGAAAACTGGGTGGGTGGGTTCATCAGCGGCTACCAGTACGACTGGAAAAAGCACCACGTTCCGCCAAAGCAGCTCACCAGCGCGGACCCATTGCAGTTCATGATTCTGGATGCCGTTGGCGATGCGCTTGATCGGAACGACTACCTGAAAAGGCTTGATCGAGAACACACGGCGGTCGTCGTCGCGAACGTGGTTGGGGGCGAGTACACCGAGCAACTGCAGGTCGGTCTGCGACTGCCGGTCTTGCGTGAGACGCTTGAAGAAGTCTTGGGTGCCAAAGGCGTGCCGCCTGACACAATCGATTCGGTGTCGCACCACTTCGCCGAGCTTGTGCTCCGGCGAATGCCCGCGCTTCTGGATGAAACGGGAGGATTCAGCAACAGCTCGTTGGCCACGCGTGTCACGAAAACATACGACTTGATGGGAGGGGCTTTCGCGATCGACAGTGGTGACAACACGTCGCTTGCGGCGATCGATTCAGCGAGACGACTGCTGCTGTGCGGCGGATGCAGCACGGTGATCGTTGCCGCCGGTCAGCGTTCTCTTGGACCCGGCACCTTTGAAAGGCTGAAACGCTCGGGTCGGTTGAGCGCTGCGGGACGTTCTTGCGCGTTGGACCGGGATAGTGACGGAATGGCACCGGCCGAAGGTGTTGCCGTCGTTGTTCTGAAGCGACTTAGCGATGCGCGTGCCACCGGCGATGAAGTCCTTTCGGTGATTCGAGAGACCGGGATCGCTCGATCGGATGATGCTATCTCTGCTCAACGACTGGCAATTCGGCGAGCCCTAGACGGGGCTGACGTTCGAAGCGAACAGATCGCGGCGGTCGATCTTTCCGCATGCGGTGTTTCAAGCGAAGACCGCAACGAGCTTGAGGCGATCGCTGGCGAGTATGCAGGTGCACGCCCGCATCCGATGCATCTTCGGACACTGGCGAGTCAGATCGGTGACGCAGGTGGCGCGGCCGGGTTGATCTCCCTGGTCAAGTCCTCGCTGTCACTGCGAAGCCTCGAGTCTCCCGCTGGTCAGCCTCCGCGTCGACCGATCGTCGAACCTGATTTCGGCTCAACGATGGCGAGATGGTGGCAACTACCCAATGCCAATGAACCACTCCTGGCACCGGATCCCAACGGTCGGGTCCTTGCAGCAATCCACTCCTATTCCAACGGTCTGGCGTGCCATCTGGTCTTGGAAAGAGAACAAGCAGTCGAAACACGTCGCGCTACACCGAAGGCCCCATCCGTGAGCACCAATCCGAACGACGAGAGTAACGACTTTGGAACGTGGTACGCACAAGCAGACACAGTCTCATCGCTGCTTGCACTGGCGAGCGAGATCGCCACGGGGGGATCTGCCGAGGAAGCGACTGTTGACGGCGTCCCGGCAAGGCACGGTCTTGCGATCGTATATCGTTCGCGGGCGGAGCTTCGCAAGAAGGCCGAGCTGTTCATTTCTCGCCATGAGCATCCCCAGCGGCAAGCCGTCTTCGAAAGCCAGGGGATCTACTCCTTCGATCGGCGTGATCAGCCGTTGGTCGCATTCCTGTTCCCTGGCCAAGGGTCTCAGTATGCCGGAATGCTGGAGCCGCTGATCCAACAACACTCGGTCGCTTCGAACGTGGCGGCCCACATCGACACGAACTTAACGGCGCTTCAGTATCCGACGATCCATGAACTCTTCGGGGACCAGGATCAGCAACTTGGACGCGACGTGTGGCGAACACAGCTATCGGTCTTGGTGGCGGACACCATCCTATATGAAGTGGTTTCGGACATGGGGATACGTCCAGACCGGATCTCGTCGCACAGCTATGGCGAGTTCGCGGCGTTGGTAGCCGCCGGATGCTGGAGC
>JBCCUO010000631.1:0-3244 GCA_039196805.1 Planctomycetota bacterium
CAAACGGTTGCCGGTGGAAGCCATTCGAGATGCAATGCTGTGCGTCAGCGGCGAGCTGGATCGATCGATGGGAGGGTCACAGATTCGCCCAGGGACTAAGTCTGACTACGAGTATCAACATGACTCAATGCGACGAAGTCTTTACCTGCCCGTGTTTCGCAATTCGCTCCCACCATTGTTCAAGACGTTCGACTTCGCTGATTCGAGCGTGTCGGTCGGTCAACGATCGCGAAGCACCATCGCGCCGCAGTCGTTGTCCATGATGAATCATCCCTGGGTGATTCGGCGAGCGCAGAAGGCGTCAGCTCGGTTTGCAGGACTGGCCTGCAATGATTCAACAGAAAGACTGGTTGAGCGAATCTACTTAGCGTGTTTTGGACGCAATCCGGATGATACGGAGCAGCAGCTGTGTGCGGGCTTTCTGGTGGCTGTCGACGCTATCGACGTGGAGTCGCGCCGGCTGACAGACTTGATTCAGTCGCTATTTGCTTCCATCGACTTTCGGTACCTGGAGTGACTTAGAAGATGACCGACCAGCAAATCCAGGTCGCCAGACGCGCGATGCTTGGCCAGTCAGCTTGCGGTTTTGCGGCGCTTGCGTCCGGGGCGCTTGCGGCTAGCTCGATCGCTGCAGAGGCGCCGCCGAATCTGGAGCATTCGTCACAAGGGCGGGAACGCCGTGTTCATTTTCCACCACGCGCGAAGCGAATCATCTTTCTGTTCATGCAGGGCGGCGTCAGTCAGGTGGACTCGTTTGACTATAAACCGGCGCTCGCGAAAAACGATGGCAACCAGATGCCGTTCGATGATGCTCGCGAGTTCGCCAGGACGGGAACACGCGGGACAGAACACCGGGTCATGAATTCGCCCTGGAAGTTTAGGCCTTACGGAGACTGTGGCCGCCAGGTCAGCGATCTGTTTCCGGCGACAGCTCAGCATGTTGACAAGCTGTGCTTTTTGCATGCCATGCATACCGATGGTGTCGCGCACGGCCCCGCGACTCTGTTTTTGCATTGCGGGTCGACGAACTTCGTCCGGCCGTCTGTCGGTTCTTGGATCAATTACGGACTGGGTACCGAGAACTCGGACTTGCCAGGCTTTGTCACGATCGCGCCTTCGATCGGGAACGGCGGACCGCGGAATTATGGGAGCGCCTTCCTGCCGTCTCGTTACCAAGGGACACCAGTAGGCTCAGCCGGATCGGAAGACTTGGAAATCGAAAACCTTGTAAGACAAGATCCGAATCCCGAACGTCAGCGTTCGCAGCTGGAGTTGATCAACCAACTCAATGCGAGACAAATCAATCGTCGTGGAGTGACACGGAGTGAATTCAACGCGATCGAGGACTCGTACCGGCTTGCATGGCGAATGCAGCAAGTAGCCCCCGAGGTGATGGACTTTTCCGATGAGACGGCCGAGACGCTTGCTGAATATGGCATCGACCAACCCGTCACGCGGGGCTACGGCAAGAAGTGTCTGTTAGCCCGTAGGCTTTGCGAAGCAGGAGTTCGGTTTGTGCAGGTCAACTATGGTGACAACTCAGCCAACCCGGCTTGGGACCAACACTCGAATTTGCCCAAGCACGCCACACACGCAGCGGCCGTGGATCAGCCAATCGCCGCCCTGCTTGCCGACCTTCAGCGACGCGGCCTTTTAGAGGACACGATTGTTTGGTGGGGTGGAGAGTTCGGACGGACTCCCTACTCACAGAACAATGGAACGGGCCGCGACCACAATCCCAGCGGCTTCACCGTGTGGTTGGCGGGGGGAGGATTCCGTCCCGGTTTTGCCTACGGAGCAACCGACGAGTTTGGGTTCGCCGGTGTGCAAGGTAAGGTCCATATGCACGACCTTCATGCCACGTTGTTGCATCAGTTGGGGATCGATCACCAGCGTTTAACCTACCGCCATGCGGGCCGTGATTTTCGGTTGACCGACGTGTACGGTCGTGTGATCGAACCGGTCCTCGCTTAACCTAGATCGCTTCAACATGCCAAGGTTCGCTTCGGACCGGTCGATGCAGTCCGAACCTGGCAAGCAGTCGATCAAACTCAGCCTCCGTGGACGGGTTCAGCTGAGCGATCACCTCCGCCATCGCCGTGCGATTCAAATCGGCAGCGACACCGGCGACATGGTTGGATCGACGGCCACCGCAGCGACAAGGCTCGACACAACCCGTTTCGCCGGGGGCGACCTGAGCACTGTTCAGCGGTCCGGTGACGCGTCCCTGGTCGTCACGTGGTGTGCCGATTCCCCAGCCGGCGAGCATCGCCTGCGCCCGAGCCCGTGTGCGGGCAGCGTCGGGCGGATGTACCCAGCCCTGGCCGTCAGGCGTCTTTCGGCACGGACGATTGCTGGCATCACGCAGGTAATCAGCAAAGTTGACTCCCGAACCCCACTGGATGCTGGCATCAGAGAGGTGGGCAATCGAGATCACTCGGCGGCCCTGGTGGATTTCGTTGTGCGCTGGACGAAGGGACGCGTAGCTGTTGAACCGAATCATGTGGGCGATGTGCCAGCGATTCTGCGTCTGCGCGTCGCGAAAGTCGCTGTTGGCGGTCAAGTTGATTCCATAGACCTGCCGAACGTGGTGCTGCAGCGCCCGCAATCGCTCGCTAAAGACTCCATCAACGACCGGGTCTTGCGGGTCGGGATCAGCTCCCCCGCCGCCTCCGCCGGAGATCCCTTCCACCAAGGCCTTCAACGTGCCGCCGCCCGGATCGACCCGACTGTCGGGCGACCGCATGCGAACGACCTTTTCCTGGAACCGATGAATGGCTCCTCTTGTCAGCGATCCGGAGATGCCGTCGACGTCCAGCGGCTTCAGCGGTTTGATCTTGCCAAGATTGCCATTGAGCAATTCTTGGATCGTGACGACGTCGGCGCGTTTGTTGACGCCGCCGGCGCCGACCGACGCGGAGATGCTGGTCTTGTACTCTTTGCGAACGGGATACATCGATTCTGAGATCGTGGTCATGTCGGCACCGTGTGGCGGTTTGGGGATACGGGTCCTGCTATCTCAAGGTTTAGAAACGCACGCCGGCGGCAGAGAGGACAAGTCGATTCACGAAACTCGCGTGACCCGGACGAGTAGAATTCGTTTTTGCGATTATTTATGTAAGGTGCCGATGATCTGGCCGTTAGCTTCTCGATGAGCGGCATTGCAACCTTCCAGGCGGGCTTGATGAGCAACGAACCAGCGACGAGCGAAACGCTGCTGATTCGGCTCAGTGATCCGTCTGAC
>JBCCUO010000632.1:0-3240 GCA_039196805.1 Planctomycetota bacterium
AGAAGCCGGTAGCAAGCAAGGTGATGAAACGAAACATGGTAATGACAAGAAAGAGGTGGCCAAAGCGTCTTCGAAGCATGCAATTCTGCAAAGCCTAGCCAAACTCAACCGGCGATGGGCAAAGTCACCATCGAAAATCTACCTGGAAGTAAGGCGTTGCGTTTTGCGCAACACGCCAATGGTCAGCGGACGAAGCGAACCGGGTAGACTGGAATGTGGCGGCCACTTCTGGAATTCTTGTGAGTTCAGCACGATGAGGTGATTCATGTTTTGGATGCAGTTGATCATCACTGGCATTGCACTGTCGTTGCTGGTGCCAAGCAGGTCGCCACGACGCATTTGCGTGGTTTGTCTTGTCCTGGTGGCGTTCGGCGTTTTAGTGATGAGCCCGATGGTATTGCTCACCTCGGCCACTCTCGCGATCGCAGGAGGAGTCGCGGTTTCACGGAAGATGAGCAGGGCGCGCGCGGTAGCGACGATGGTTTCGGCGGTACTGTTGGCTTGGTCACCCCTGGTCTACTCAGCCGGCGAACGCTCGCTGAGGCTTTCTGGATTGGCGAAGCAGTATCCGTACGAATCGCTGGAGTCGCGTGTGCGGTCAATAGCGGAGCCAGTCGTCATGAAGGCTGGGTTTGCACCGATACCCGAGAGCCTCGACTGGAAGGTCGCCCCTCATGCCTGGCGGAGTCGCACGCGAGCGATCCGTGCCCTTCACCGCTCGGCGGTCGCCCACTTCTTGGGTGCTCCGGAGATTGGTGTTGGTCGGATGATCTATCCAAATTTCACTCGTTTGAATGACCCAACAGAGACGCCAGTACTGCTTTCCGAAATCGCGGCTGGTGAGACACTTCAGTGGCAATCGGGGAATACGGACTTGGCAGCTCAGATCGCTTTTCGAAAGCAAGTGGACGTCGCCCATGAACGCGTTTCGAACTGGTTCGTTCCGGTTCAAAGCATTGGGGACTTTCGCGAGGTGACCGAGGTTGCCGGTTTTCAGCCGCACGCGATCACGCGGGAACGATTGAATCGCGGCAAGACCGATCTCGCGATTGAATCGCTCCAGGACGTCTTTCAGGTCGTAGCGGACCGTGGTGAGGACAAGGGTCAAGCGATGGACTACGCCCTGACACGACTGCAACTACTCGGCCTGCTCTATCACGACCAGCCGATTGTCTACGACTTGGAGACATTGCCCGATCTGGCGGCGGCTGAGGATGCGCCAGTGAGGCCGATCAACGCTTTCGAATCGCGAGGTCTCGAGCGTTTGATCGACGGCATCCCGGTTCACGTCGAACAATCAGATGACCGCATTCAAGTACTTGGAGCACTCCGCAACGCTGAGTCATGCACGCGATGCCACGATGGATCCAGCGACCGATTGCTGGGCGCCTTCAGCTACAACCTGGTGGCAAGACGAAGCCCCGAATCAAAGTGATGCTGCGGAGTGAAGACCCCGCCAGGGACTTCCGGTTTTGAGAACCCAAACCATGCCGTTGATGACTGTTCGGTGATCTATTCAGTGGCGTCCAGCTTTGCCGGACTGCTGCTTTGGCAACAAATGTCGGATTGCATTCCACTCTCGATTCATGAGATCATGCCAGGGCATCTTGGCTTCCTCCTTGATTATCTGTGGTAAGACAATCGGGAGGTTGCCAGATGTGCTTTTCAAAGCAACTAGCGATTACGAGACAGTGCCTAGCAGTGAATCGGGTGTCACAGCCTGTCAGCGTTCGTCACTTGGTGACATTGGGTGCTCTGAGCAAATCGACGAAAGCGCAAACATAAAGCCTTGCCGTGACGGTGTTTGTCGCGACAAGGCCTTGCGTGACAGTGATTGTCTAAAGCGGAGGACACGGGACTCGAACCCGCAGCCCCTTACGGGGTACCTCAGTTCCAGTGAGGCCGCTCACCAATTCGCTTATCCTCCGGTTGAGCTGTCGGCATTGTGAGTTGCGGGACAACTCGCTGCAATGCCGGAGACGCTTGGCTGGCTCGATGTTCAGTCGGCCAGCTTGGCTCCGGCAATTAAGTTCAAGAAGTCTTTGTTGTTCTCGAACCGGCCCAGCTGTTTGGTCAGCTGCTCCATCGCGTCGACCGGATGCATCTCGCTGAGCGTCCGCCGAAGCATCGTCACCGTTTCGTACGTTTCGTCATCGTGCAACAACTCTTCCCGGCGAGTACCGCTCTGGGAGATGTCGATCGATGGCCAAACTCTTCGATCGGCCAAACGGCGATCAAGAACCAGTTCCATGTTCCCGGTGCCCTTGAACTCCTGGAAGATCGCTTCGTCCATACGGCTGTTGGTGTCGACAAGCGCCGTGCCGACGATCGTCAACGAACCGCCTTCTTGGAAAGCGCGAGCGGTGGCGAAAAGCTTCTTGGGGATGTCCATCGCTTTGACATCCAAGCCTCCCGTCATCGTCGCTCGTCCGCGACCGGTCGATCCAACCCACTTGTTAAAGGCACGGGCTAGTCGAGTGATCGAGTCCAGCATCAGGAACACGTCCTGACCCATCTCGGCCAGTCGCTTGGCACGATCGATCACCAGTTGGCTGAGCCTGACGTGGCTGTCGACATCCATGTCCAGGCTGCTAGCGATCACTTCGCCACCCAGCACAGTGCGACGCATGTCGGTCACTTCTTCCGGACGCTCGTCAATCAGCAGGACGATCAGCTTCACTTCGGGGTGATTGGCCGAGATCCCCGAGGCGATGTCCTGCAACATGATCGTCTTACCGCTCCGCGGCGGAGCGACGATGAGAGCCCGCTGACCTTTCCCAAGCGGTGCCAATAGATCGATCACCCGATTGGTGATCGGCTTGCGACCGCATTCCAGGTGTAGCCATTCTTCCGGGTTGATCGGTGTCAGCTGGTCAAAGCTCTTGACTTCCGGGTAGTCGTCCGGAGGCATGCCGTCGACATCCAGGATCTCGCGGATCCGAGGCCCCTGCTGGCGACGAGCCTGCTGGACCATCCCTTTGATGAAGACGCCTTGGCGAAGACCGAATTTCTCGATCATCGTCCCTGGGACGAACGGATCACTTCGCTCGCGTGAGTAGTGGTTCTCGGCGCTGCGGAGGAACCCGTACCCGTTGGGGTGGAGTTCCAAAATGCCCTCGCCCTCTTCCATGGGCGCATCGCTATCGAAATCCACATTTTCGTTGGGATGAGGACCGCCACCACCTTGGCCGCCACCACCTTGGCCACCCCCGCCACCGCGTCGTCGTCGCCGACCGCCAC
>JBCCUO010000633.1:0-3234 GCA_039196805.1 Planctomycetota bacterium
GGCTCGGCATCACGGAGTGATCTGTCGACAAGGTAGCCCGCCTTCTTCGCAGGCGCGGCTCAAGAGAGTTTGGCCAAAGTCGCCCTTTGCGGCCGATTTCGCCGGAACCGTAGCGAAACTCGCGTAGAGTTTCGACCCTCAGCGATTGGCGGAACGATGCTTGGTTGCACCTCCGAAAGCCTCCGCGGCTTCCGCTACGATATGTTCGGTCGATTCGCTTCGCAGCAGATGCGGGTTCGGAATCACGGAGTGATCTATCGACAATGTCGCCAGGCCACTCCATGGGTCAGGCTCCAATCCTCCGCTCTGCAACCTGAGCGGTGGCGCTAGCGCTCCCTTCGCACGACTGTGATCAGTCGCTTCGCCTCGTCCACCTCCGTGACCTTGCCGAAACCGATGGCGTCGACGACATCACGTACCGAACCGGTGTAGCTGAGTCGAGCGGTTAGCTGTCCATTGCTAATGCTGACACTGATCCGACCGCCTAGCGACGCTTGCAACTGCTGACTAAGCGTTCGCGTGTCTAGACCGTTGGCGTCCGCCATCTGGATCGTGACACCTGTCTTCGGATCAATGGGCTGCATCGGAGGACGATTCCCAAAGCCTCGCGTTCCAAATCGATTCTCGAAGCCATCGGCTCCAGGTGCAGGTTGACCAGGGTTGCGACGGGGCTGGCGTCCCTGCCCCATTGAAAATGGAGGCCGGTTTCGCATTCGATCGCTTCGAAAGGCTTCCGAGGCATTGCCGGGGCGATCTGCAATGGAAGGATCTTGCCGCTTCTCCGCATTGCCGCTTGTTTGATTGGCGATCCGCTCTCGTTCCCGACGTTGCTGCTGAGCGACGTTTCGCTGCCGTTCAGCTTCAAGGCGATTCTCGTCTTCTGCTTGTTTCTGTGCGGCCATCCTGTCGGCCACCCAAGGAGGTTTGACTCCAGCGGCGGCTCGATCGATGCTCTGATCCGCAATCAGCCACCGCTGCATCGCCTTCCGGGAGTCGACAAAGGAAGCCGATAGTCCCACCGCGTTGAGCATCTCGTACGTAAACTGACGCGTCGCGTCCCAGCTTTGCTGGTACTGTTCCGGGGGCGTCTGTTTGCGTTTTGATGCCACGAATTGTTGCTCCGCCAGACCTTCCAGCAACTTTGCATACTCTTCGATACGCGGTTCCACCTGCTCCATCGCCGCGACGTATCTCTTCTGCCATTCATCGGCAAACGCTCTGTTTTTCGGGTCGATGTTGGACGGCAGTTGAGTGGCATACAGATCACGTAACGCGTTCCCGATCGCTTTGTGAAGCAAGCGGTGCGTATTGATGCGAGCCACGACGATCTTTTCAGCATCGGTCGATGGAGACGCCAGCGGAACGTGACCCAACAGCAGGTAGCGCCGTGATTCATCGGCGTGGCGAAGTGAGGTTCTGACTTGGGCACCAACGACACGACTGTCGTCAACCTTCCATTCATTGAAGGCTTCGATCAGCTCGTCGGCCTGGTCGTCATCGACCGGACCCTCAATTTGCTCCTCGAGCGTAAGCTCCCCTTCGGTTGAGTCGGTCGTTGGAGAGACCTGACTAACCGACAGCATCAAGCGAATCGATTCAAACTTTAGCTGGCCCACGCGTGAGAGAAGCGGACCGGCCTGCGCGCCGCCGGGATGGGTTCGTACCTCCTCCGCAAGCGTCTGAGCCTGACGATCGATCTGATCAACCTGCTTTAGCAAGGCATCACGTCCTGCCAGTGAGGTGGTGATTGAAGCAATCGACGGGATCGTGTTTCCCGCGCGGAGCCAAAGCCAACCCCCGATCAACGCGACACCCGATCCGATCGCGACCACCAGGCCAACTGCCAACACAGCGATCAACTTGCTTGAGGACTTGGCCGATTTGCGCGACGCGGACAAACCTCGGCCAGCAGAACGATGGGCAGGAGCCGTGCTTAGATGCCTGTAAGCGGGTTGGCCCGCTGACACCGGACGTGTTGCTGATCGCGGTGATGGGATCGGTGGTGGCGGTGGCAGAGCTTCAAGGCCAGCAACATCAACGGTTGGTTCGGTGGCGGAGACCTTATCGGTGGCGGGGACCTTGATCGTGAACGTCATCTGACAACTCGGACAGCGAGCCGTGACGGTTGGTTGATCGGGCTTTGGGAGTTGTAATTGGGTGTTGCACCCGGGACATCCCACACGAATCTGGGGCATGCTAAAGCGTTTTCGAGAGGAGTGTTTTGCTGGGCTGCGTCGCTTTCGATCAAAGCACCGCTGCGCAGTTCACCCGCTGATTCTAGCTGCTTCCGTCAGGGTACATCGGACTCAACCGCGAGCAGCGCGCTGCAGCAAGCTATTGCATTCCTCAGCCAACACGCCACCGATCACCTGCGGGGGCTTGGACGCGTGTTGAAAAAGGTCGCTGCTGGGCCGCTGAAGTTCGGTGAATCCGACGCCTCGAATCATGGCGATGTTGGCGCCGAAGACCACATGACCAAGACCGGTGAAGACAATCGTGGCGGCACACATCGGACACGGCTCACCCGTCGTGAAGAGCCAGAAGTCTCGCGGCAGCGAATGCACGCGGAGTTTTTCGCAGGCCTTGCGAATCGTCACGACTTCGCCATGCGCCGACGGATCACGTTGTTGCTGGACCCGGTTATGATCGGCCGCCACCAGTTCTCCCTGGCCATCAAAAATCGCTGCCCCAAACGGACCTTGGCGTCGTTCCATGGCAAGAACGCACTGCTGGATGGCGACCCGCATGTTGGTTTTCAGTTGCTCGGGTGTCATGCTAGCGGCAACTGCAAAAACGCGAGGAACAGGAGTGCGAAGAACACAACGAAACAGAACACGACAAGCGTCCCAGATATCCTGGGCGGTTGCTTCGGTGGTTCGTTGCGTTCCGGTTCGATTTGGCTGGGTTGATACGGATTAACCATTGTGGATTCGGAGAGCAAAGAGTGTCCAGGCGTGTGTCGTTGTAACACTCTAAGTGGATAGCGCCAGGTTCGGTCAAAAACGCCCCATCTAGCCGCATTTCTTACTCGTACTCAGGCGTTTGGCCGGTACTCGTGCTCCTACTTGTCGTCGCCGTTTCACCAATGGGAGCCGAGTAGGAGTACGATTACCACTTTGCCGGGGTACGAGCACAATTGCGGTGAAACATGTCCGCGACATTGCTGCCAGCACAACAAGTCTAGCTGCTAGCAACCCGACCTGGCGCTGTCCACCTAATCGTCGATTTCGCTAC
>JBCCUO010000634.1:0-3231 GCA_039196805.1 Planctomycetota bacterium
ATCGTAGCGGAACTCGCGTAGAGTTTCGGCCCTCGGCGGTTGGTGTGACGATGCTCGGTCGCAATTCCGAAAGGCTCCGCGGCTTCCGGTACGATTTGTTCGGTCGATTCTCTGCCCGGCGAATGCGGGCTCGGGATCACGGAGTGACCTGTCCACAACGTAGCCAGCCATCTCCGAAGGATAGGCTAAGAACCGGTGCGGTCGCACTCTCTGGAATCTGCGCCCAGTCGGGTGCCAGGGCTCTGCCTATCGATTGCACCTCCTCCTCCTTGATAGACTGGGTCATGCAGCGATTTCAAACCTACCGGATCTTGGGTGCGCTCGTTTGGTTCGTCACCGCAGCGTTAACGCTGTCGTGGGCAGCTTCCTCAGGGCCCGGTGACCGCCAGGCTGGTTCTCCGTCGAATTCACTGGTTGCGTTTCTGACTCAGCGTCCCGAGACCATTCGCTTGATCGATTCGGAGGGTAAGGTGCGAGTCGGCGATCCGGCTTTTTTGCCGGACGAGCATGAAGGCTGGATTCAGGCTGGTCACGTGGTCGATGTCAGCCCCGGCGAATTGGGCCAGAATCAGATTGTTGTTCATTGGTACCGTGGCGAGGTCTCAACGACGGACTGTTCCTGGACGCTGTATCAGAACCGGGGCCGGTTCGAGGACGTGGCCGCCGTGATGCTGCCCGAGGCCAAACGCCGACAAATTCAAGAACGGCTTCGCGTTGCTTTGACTCGGCACGGCAAGGAGATGTCTGCGGCCCTCGTTCCGATCGTCGAGCGAAGCGTCAAAGAGTCATTGCCATTGGTGGAGCAAGAGTTTCGACTTGCGGTCCAGCGTCATCGAGATGAACTGGATCGCCTGACCGATCGCTTGCGCAGCGAAGTCGTGGATGCACGTTTGGTGCCGCTTGCCAAGGACGCAATTTTGCCAATCGTTCGCAAGCACGCTGGTCCGCCAATGGAGGAGATCGGACTTGAGCTCTGGGAACGCGCCAGTGTGTGGAGCTTTGCTTGGCGAGCGGTGTACGATAAGTCGCCACTTCCGGAGCGCAATCTGGTCAAGCGCGAATGGGATCGATTCGTTGAATCGGAGGCGATTCCGGTGATCGAATCCAGGGTCGACGAGATCACTCGGGCCGTGGAACGATCGGTTCAGGAAACACTTCAGAATGAGAAGGTGCGACGCGAGATCGGAGACGTCGTTGACGTGATGGCCTCCGATCAAGAGGTTCGTCAATTGCTGCAGGTGATTTTGAAAGAGACATTGGTGGACAATAGGGCGCTTCGCCAGCACTGGACCCACGTCTGGACTAGCCCTGAAGCCAAGTCCGCGATCGAGTTGGCCACGCGACGTATGGAGCCCGTGATTCGCTCGATTGGAGACGACCTATTCGGGACACCGGAGAAAGGCATCGATCCAGCGTTTGCCAGCGTCCTGCGCAATCAGATCCTCCGGAAAGACCAACGCTGGATCATCGCTCGCCCGTTGCCGTCCGGCAATGAGGAACAAGCGACCATGCGGATTCGACCCGCACAAGATCGGATGCGGTACCCGATCGTGTACAGCTTGGCCGATTCCACACCTCAGCCCACTGACACGGGCGCAGCAGGAGTGGTAGCAGAGTGACGAGGGAAGCGTCCGATCCCACGCCTCCGCTGCGACTGCGAGATCTGAGTGTTCGAGCAGGGCAGCGTACCCTACTGAACGACACGACCGTCACGATGCCCGGTGGCAAGATCACCGTGATCGTCGGTGGTAGCGGTGCGGGTAAGTCGGTGCTGCTAAGAACGCTGGCCGGGCTGTTGCCACCGGACGGTGACGTCATTCGGTGGCGTGGGTCCATCGACGAAGGCGAAGATCGACCGCTGAGACGTGTTGGCATCGTGTTCCAAAGTTTCGCGCTTTTCGATGAACTGTCCGCGTCGGCCAACGTTCAGTTCGCGATTGACCATCGCACGGGTCGCCAGGTTCCCGCACCTCAGACGGCGCACGAGTGGCTTGATGAGTTGGGAGTTCCTTCGTTGACCCCGATCGCAGGGCTTAGCGGCGGGCAGAAACAACGACTAGCCATTGCCCGGACGCTCGCCGCTGACCCCGACATCTTGCTGTATGACGAACCGACGTCCGGGCTGGATGCTGCCAGCGGGCGCAAAGTCGCTCAATTGATTCGCGAGACTCAGTCGACCCACCGCAAGACCAGCATTGTGGTCACGCACGACTACGAGACCCTGCTGCCGATCGCGGACGTCGTCTTGCTGTTGGATTCCGAAGCGAAGCAGTTGGTCGAGGTCCCGCAGTCTCATTGGGACCAGATACCGCAGCGGATGACGTCGGTGCTGAATCAAGACCAGGTTTCTGAGCGAACGCCTGCGTGGAAGAAAACGCAAGCCGCGATCGATCAATTCTTGGTCGCAACAGGGATGGCGCTCTGGATGCTGGTGCGTCTGCCGTTTGAAGGGTTGCCTTTGTTCCCTCGCCTGAGGTGGGGGCTTCGGTTCACGGCGCACTATCTTCGGCTGGTCGGTGGGTTCAGCGCCGCGTTCTATCTGGTGTTGGCCGGATTGATCGTTGGATTCACGGGAACGTACTTCACGTTTCGGTTTCTTCCCTTTCGGCTCTATACGCAGCCGTTGCTGATCGACGAACTGCTGGCGTCGATCGGTTTCGCTCTCTATCGCATCCTGGTTCCGGTGCTGGCCACGATCCTGATTGCGGCTCGCTGCGGCGCCGCAGTGGCAGCGGATGTTGGCGTCAAACAGTATGGAGGCCAGGTCGATGCTTTGAAGACGCTCGGGATTCGGCCCGCCGTGTACCTGTTGGCTCCCATCTTGCTGGCTTTCTTGATTGCGACGCCGTTTCTCGAATGGCTCGCATTCTCGACTGCGCGGTGGATCAGTTTGGTGACGTTCACCCAATCCTATCCCTCGATAGGACCGTACTTCTGGCAACAGCATTTTTTCCGCAACCTCGAGGGAGTCCCTGGAAGCGGTTGGCTGGGAGGCTGGACGTTGTCAGGATGGGAGTGGGTTCAGCTAAAGAATCTGCTGTGCGGACTGGGCACGGCGACCATCGCGTATCATCGCGGAATGGCCCCGAAACAGTCCGCGCGTGATGTCAGCGACGCGATCACGTCGACGGTTCTTTGGACGACGCTGTACGTGCTGATCGTGCACTTTGCGATCGCTTTGATTGAGTTTTAGTTTTTCCGTGAGGAAGTAGATGTACAAGAAGGACAAAA
>JBCCUO010000635.1:0-3231 GCA_039196805.1 Planctomycetota bacterium
ATCGGCAGTCCGAGTGTGACGTTGACGGCGTCATCAAACGACAGTGCCTTCAACGGGATCAGCCCTTGGTCGTGGTACATGCAGACGTAGACATCGGTTGAGGCACGCATCGATGGAGTGAATGCGGTATCGGGTGATAGCGGGCCGACGACGTCGATCCCCTCATCCGACGCTTGACGGATCGCTGGCGCGATCAGCGTTTCCTCTTCACCATGGCTGAATATTCCATTCTCGCCGGCGTGAGGGTTCAAGCCGCAGACAACGACGCGCGCAGATCGTCCCAGACGCCGGCCAAGCGAAGCTGCGGCTAGGCGAATCGCGTCCAAGACCGCCTCTCTGGTCAACGCCGCTGGGACATTGGCCAGCGGGATGTGAATGGTGACCAACACACACGAAATCTCGTCGCTGGTGAGCATCATCTTGACGTTGTCGGTGCCGGTCCGGCTGGCCAACAGCTCGGTGTGCCCAGGGAACGCGATGCCTGCCAAGTGCCAGGCCTCTTTCTGGATGGGGCAGGTCACGATGCCATCGACTTGGCCGGCGATCGCGGCATCGATCGCCGCTTGAACCGCATCGAAGGAAGCTTGTCCGGTCTGACCGCTGAAGTGGCCGGGACGGAGGTCACTGATCGAGACGGTGCCGATATCGACCAGCCCACCGGTTTCGGGTAGCTCCTCATTCGTCAGCCATTCGTTTTTGCCAGCGGAACCAATTAGCGGCGGACAAGGCAGGCGGTAGCGGTCGGCCAGATGCTTGATCGCGTCCACCGGACCGAACAGCAGCGGCGTGCAGATTTGCCTGACGTCGTCTAGCCCCATGCATCGCAGGGCGATTTCAGGACCAACGCCCGCGACGTCTCCAACGGTGATCCCGATCTTCGGCAAGCGAGTGGTGGCAGGGGCCAAGTGGAAGTCGCTGTTGGAGTCTGTGAGTGATTCAGGCAGAATGGACTGTCGGCAGCATTCTAACCTTGTTGGTTGCGTTCTCCCCAAGGTTGGGTTTTCCGGTCCCGTTTCGTCAATCCCGGCGTCTTTTTGCCAACATCTAATGGATGGCTATGGTGGCCCTTTGCAATCGAATTCTGATCAATCAACTCCTGATCTTCGCGACTGGATGGTTCGTATCAGCCAACGGATGGCTGGTGTCAACCCACGTCCACGCCGAACCGGTGGTGACGGAGTTGCAGCCGCACGCCATCGTGGTTTGTCCCGAATCGTTTCGAGTGCCCATTCAGCGTTGGCTGGACTATCGAGCGACTGACGGCTTGAAAGCGACCGTGGTTGCACCCAAAGCAGACGCAAGCCAGCTGCGGAAGACCGTTTCGGCGGCCAGCAATGGCCAGACTCGGTACGTCGTCTTGGTCGGGGATGCACCGACGATCGGCAGTGCCTGCCAGATCCGAAACCAAGTCCCCACCTGTTACGTTCGCAGCACGGTGACGTCAGCCTGGGGAAGCACACCGACGCTCTGCACCGACTTACCCTTCGGCGATTTTGATGGCGATTTGGTCCCCGAGGCCTCGGTGGGTCGATTGGCTGTCAAAGACGCGGTGCAATTGACCGGGCTTCTGGATCGCATCATCCGTCGCGAGCAGCAGCCTGGACTCCACTTTGGCGACGCTGACGTTCAACTGACAGCTGGGATTGGCGGATTCGGCATGTTGGCCGACACGGCCATTGAATCGGTGGCGCGTAGCGTGGTGACCGGCATGCTGCCCAGTCGCGTACGAACAAAGATTGCGTACGCCAGTTTGGGACATCGGTTTTGCCCGCCCAAGGCACATGACGGGGATGCCAACTTTTTCACCAACGCTGTCATCGATCGTTACTCGCATGGCTGCCAGTTTTGGGTCTACGCCGGTCACGGTTGGATCAACCAGTTGGACCGCGTCCCTGCGGTCGCGACGGGCGTTCCCGTGTTGGATCCGACGAGCGTTCAGCAGTTGAAGCTGGATGGCGACGCGTCTCCCATCGCCTTGATGTTGGCCTGTTACACGGGCGCTTTCGATGCAGCCCAGGACAGCTTGGCGGAATCAATGCTGGTGCATCCCTATGGTCCGACGGCGGTGATGGCGGGTTCGCGAGTGACGATGCCCTATGGCAACGCAACGGCGGCTGTCGGGTTGGTCGATGCGATCTACTACCAGCAACAGCCACGCCTGGGAGACGCCTGGCGAGTGACACTCAAGAAGATGGCTGACCAGGACGCCGAAAACCGTGATGCGTCTCGGGTCATGATTGACGCATTGGCCAAGCTGATCAGCCCGAGTGGCACGAAGCTTGCCGATGAACGTCGCGAACACATGCAGTTGTACAACCTGTTGGGCGACCCGACGATGCGATTGAGGCACCCAGCACCGATCAAGGTCGACGTGCCCCTTGGTTTTGATATCGGAGCGCCGGTGCAAGTTGCGGTTACCAGTCCAGTGTCTGGGATGCTGGAGCTTTGTGTCGATCGGCCGTTGGGTTACGCCGTGGGTGACGATGCCAACGATGTGACCCTGGCGACGATGAAGGTGGATGTCGTTGCGGATCAAGAAGCCCGACTGAGTGTCGCACTGCCTGAAGACGTGACAGGGCCGCTTGTGATTCGGACCGACATTACCGGCAGCGGCCAATGGGCCAGCGGCGGAGCGAAAACCAGCATTCGATAGCGTCAGGACCGCTGGAAAGGGCCATCGGGTGCTACGAAGGGCGACCCATCGTCGAGTCCCCCTTTTTCACGGTGCACGGCAGTCTGGGGCTAGCGGTGGACATTGTTGGTAAGACGGAGGCCTCGCCCCGCGTCTTACTGAGACAACGCACTCAGTTTCCCGCAATTACTCCCGCCCCCTGACCGGTCATGGCCGAATCAACTGATCCTCGCAAGCCGTTTCCGCTAGTCAAAGTGCTGGTGCTGGGTGGTTTGCTGGCCGCCGCAGGCGCCGGCTACGCATTCTTTGGCGACTCGCTGACTCTGAAAAACCTCGCGACGCAAGAGTCGGCGCTTCGCGAGTTCGGAGCTTCGCACCCCGTACTGATCTATGGCTTGGCGTTTTTCATTTACGTGGCGGTCACCGGACTTTCGCTTCCCGGAGCCGCCGTGCTGACGCTGGCTTTCGGCTGGTACTTCGGTTTGGTTCGCGGCGTCGCCTTGGTGAGCTTTGCATCGACGACCGGTGCCACAGTCGCATTTCTGCTGAGCCGCTACCTCCTGCGTGACTCCATTCAGGCAAGGTTTGGCGAGAAGCTG